>NZ_JANFQI010000029.1:0-1014 GCF_024436335.1 Ligilactobacillus sp. MP3 | reverse complement strand
AACTAAGACTTAAACACAGATACCGGTGATCGGGGTCGAACCGATACGTCCTCAACGGACACTGGATTTTGAGTCCAGCGCGTCTGCCAATTCCGCCACACCGGCATATTTACAGTTAGCACCCTTAGGAACTAAAGGCGGTAACCGGATTTGAACCGGTGATAAAGGTTTTGCAGACCTCTGCCTTACCACTTGGCTATACCGCCACGAAAGGATCAAATCCTCAAAAATTGGGGTAGCTGGATTCGAACCAGCGCATCACGGGATCAAAACCCGTTGCCTTACCGCTTGGCTATACCCCAGTAATTAAAGGGCGAAAGATGGGATTCGAACCCACGCATGCCGGAGCCACAATCCGGTGTGTTAACCCCTTCACCACTTTCGCCATATATGGCAGGGATAGTAGGAATTGAACCCACACCGACGGTTTTGGAGACCGTAGTTCTACCTTTAAACTATATCCCTATTATAAAAAAATGGAAGGGAGTGGATTCGAACCACCGAACCCGAAGGAGCGGATTTACAGTCCGCCGCGTTTAGCCAGACTTCGCTACCCTTCCATAATGGTGGCGCGGGACGGAATCGAACCGCCGACACAAGGAGCTTCAATCCTTTGCTCTACCGACTGAGCTACCGAGCCAAAAATTATATACTTTTCAGTATAACGGTCCTAGCCGGATTTGAACCGGCGATCTCCTGCGTGACAGGCAGGCGTGATAACCCCTACACCATAGGACCTTTTAAATATGGAGGATACAGGGTTCGAACCTGTGACCCCCTGCTTGTAAGGCAGATGCTCTCCCAGCTGAGCTAATCCTCCATTGATGACCCGTACGGGATTTGAACCCATGTTACCGCCGTGAAAGGGCGGTGTCTTAACCACTTGACCAACGGGCCATTCTACTATTCAACGGAGAGCAAGGGATTCGAACCCTTGAAACAGGTCATACCCGTTTACATGATTTCCAATCATGCTCCTTCGGCCTCTCGGACAGCTCTCCATTATAAAAAAAT
>NZ_JANFQI010000028.1:0-1079 GCF_024436335.1 Ligilactobacillus sp. MP3 | reverse complement strand
GCTATTCAAAATTATCAAAAAGCGTGGAAGATGTTTAGAAAAGTACATTCATCTGGTACACCTAAGTTCCATAAAAAGAGTTACCGTTTGAGTTATCAAACTAATGCTCAATATGGTAAAGATGCTAAAATGGACGTTTATTCTGCTAGCGTAAAATTTCTTGATAAGAATCATATTAGTTTGCCTAAATTAGGTAGATTAAGAGTATCTGGTTCTCACCGTCGTATTATTGACAATAAAGATGATATTAGAATCGGTACTGTTACTATCTCTAAAGATACAGCTGATAGATATTTCGTATCAATGCAATTAGGCTCTGATACACCATTTGTAAAGAAATTAGCTAAAACTAATTCTCAAGTTGGTGTTGATTTGAATACAGAGAATTTTTTGACCGATAGTTTTGGTAAAGTGGTAGCTAATCCACGTTATTACCGTACTATTAAAGGTAAAATAGCTAAAGCTCAAAAAGTATTATCTAGAAGGCAAAGAAGAGCTAAAAAAGAAAAACGTTCTTTACGTGATAGTAAAAATTACCAAAAACAAAGAGTTTTAGTAGCTAAGCTCCATGACAGAGTGCGCAATCAACGTAATAACTTTTTGAATCATGTTACTACTGCACTTATCAATAACCACGATTTGGTGGTAGTAGAAAATTTGAGAAGTAAAAATATGCTCAAGAATCACGCTTTAGCTATGTCTATATCCGATGTAGGCTGGAGAAGCTTTTTACAGAAATTGGATTATAAAGCTAATTTGTATAACAGAACAGTTATATCAGTTAATCCTAAAAATACAACACAGACTTGTTATGCTTGTGGCTTTATAATGGGAACAAATGGAACTGATAAGTTGAATCTCAAGGATAGAGAATGGACTTGCCCTAATTGTCATGAACACCATATTAGAGATTGGAATGCAGCTAAAAATATTCTAGCTAAAGGATTAGACAAGTTAGAAAAACCAAAAAACTTAGCTAAAGCTAAGTAAAGGGTGCGTTTGGCAGCTCGCGCCACCCGTATATTATTGTATACAAAGTGCTGTGGTAAATTGATGTGTAAGACGTAAGTATCTTTTTT
>NZ_JANFQI010000027.1:0-1348 GCF_024436335.1 Ligilactobacillus sp. MP3 | reverse complement strand
CCATAGGCTATACGCTTAATTACTTTAATGTGATTATTGACGCCTTCAATAGGACCATTGGTAAGTCTAGGTAAAACAAAACTATTTTTTATTTCTGACTTATGTTTCTTAATAGTTTTTAAAGCTTGTCTCATTTCTGGTGGAAGATTCCAAGAAGATGTATCAGTTAATAAATTTAGTAATTGACAACTGTTTTTACGGTACATTTGTAAAAGTAACTGATAATATTCATAGGCTGTCTTCAATTCAGAAGACATATCAAATAAACGATCTAAAACTTCAGAGTCGCTTAATTCTGCGTATTTAAAATTTATCCTTGGATAATATCTATGATAATCAACATCATCTTGATTTTTTAGAAGTAGTTTCCAAAAACGTTTTAAAGCTCGATATTCATGGGTTCCAGCTCCATATTCTTTCATAACCCTAATTCTAATTTTATTCATAGCTGTACATGCCTGTGTAACCACATGAAATTTATCTGCAATAATAAATGCATTAGGGAATAACTCCTTAATCAAACTGCGGTAAGGTGCATATAAGTCAACTGTTATAGTCATTACTGATAATCTAGCTTTGTAACTATATTGAATGAAATAATTCCTAAGGAATTTATTATTTCTTTCTGGAATTATATCTATAATTCGATGATTGACTGCGTTGATTAAACACATACTCATACCACTAGATGAAAATCTTTTACCAGATTTGAAGTCATCTAAGGATAAGTGACTAGGAAGCCAGTTACGATTGACTTTAAAATTATTTTCTACACTCTCTAAAGATCTAATAATTGTGTTTGAAGATGTAAAAGAGTCCGCAGCAATTTCACACATAGGTCTGGATAGACTTAAATCACGTACAAGTTTGGCTTTAACAGCATTAGAAAAATGATCATGATAGTTAGTATCTTTAAATTTAGCTGTCGCAGTCTTCTTGCATTCAGGACACAGATACTTCTGTTTTCTTATAGAAAGCACAAGCTTTTTACCAGCAGAAGAAAGATGAACATTATTAACCACTTTAGTGCCGTTATGTAGCATCAATGCCTTACAATTAGGGCAATACATAGGGTAAGACAAATATAGATGACAGAGCAGAGCCTTACTATTTTTAATAATTTTTTCTTCAATATACGAAGTATATTGATATTTAGGGTCAATATTTAAATTAGGGTCTGTAATTCCAAGTAAAAGTTTGATATTATTATCCATAGAGATGGTGTCCTTTCTTTAATTAGATTGGCGTTGTGGGCCATCTCTTTTATTTTGCCGCAAAAATAGAGAAAATAAAAGAAGGACCGTAATGTAAAAAAATTTACATTATCAGTCCTAAATATTATACAACC
>NZ_JANFQI010000026.1:0-1466 GCF_024436335.1 Ligilactobacillus sp. MP3 | reverse complement strand
AAGCTTGGGAATGTTGCAAAAATAACTCCAGGAGGAACACCTAGCAAAAACATTTCGAATTATTGGTACCCTAAAGAAATCCCATGGTTATCTTCTGGGGAAATAAATAAAGAAATTATTTTTAGTACAGATGGTATGATTTCGAAAAAAGGTTTTAATAATTCTAGTGCAAAATGGATTAAACAAGATTCAGTATTAATTGCTTTAGCAGGTCAAGGAAAAACTAGAGGAAAAGTGGCTATTAATCGTATTCCTTTAACTACTAATCAGTCCATTGCAGGAATAGAACCATCAAACGAAGTCTACTATAAATTTTTATATCATCAGCTTACAAAAGATTATTTAAAATTACGGCTGATTTCTTCTGGTGACGGTTCTAGAGGTGGTTTAAACAAAAAACTACTCAATGATTACGCTGTAAATTTATCTAGTATAGATGAACAACATAAATTAGGAATACTTTTATCTCATATAGATAATACTCTTCAGTTACATGAGGATTACTTACAACTTTTGCATAGCTTCAAGATTTTTTTAGCACAAAAAATGTTTTTCGATGACGATGTTCTTCCATTACTAAGATTTAATGGATTTACAGAAAAATGGAGTCAATGTAAATTGAATGATCATACAATTGTGACTATGGGACAATCTCCTAATAGTAAAAACTATACAAATAATCAAAATGATGAAATTTTAGTTCAAGGGAATGCTGATTTATATAAAAATAAAGTTCTAAAAAGAGTATTTACAACAGAAATAACAAAAACTGCAGTTAAAAATGACATTTTAATAAGTGTACGTGCACCAGTTGGAGACATCGCACGAAATCAATATAAATCTGTTGTTATAGGTCGAGGAATTGCTTCTATAAAGGGAAATGACTTCTTATACTATCAACTTGAAAAAATGAAGAATAGTGGTTTTTGGCATAAATATATTGCAGGATCAACTTTTGAATCTATAACTGGAAAAGATTTAAAAAATGCTAAAATATATACTACAAGTAATGATGAAGAAAGAAAAATTGGCGGTGTCTTCTCTTCTTTAACAAGGATTATTCAATTATATGAACATAAAATAGATAGTTTGAAAAAATTAAAACAATTTTTACTTCAAAATATGTTTGTCTAATTTTTACTATAATTTTATCATTAGTGTAACATTATACTTTTCAATTTCACATATGGTTACTTTCTTCATTACTCTTCATTTTTTATAAGATATTTCTAGTTAGTTCTATAAAATTATAAAAAATGAATTAATAATTATACGTCCTACATAATATTATGTAGCTATAAGAAATAAATTTGATATAGTAATTATTTTTTATTAGAATTTACAAACTAATAATTACTATTTTATTCATCAATTTAAAAGAATAGTCTTATCGTCTATTTGTAATAATATTATTCCAATTAAAATGATATTATTAAATAACTTTTTTACGATATTGGGAGCGTAAA
>NZ_JANFQI010000024.1:0-1637 GCF_024436335.1 Ligilactobacillus sp. MP3 | reverse complement strand
GGGGCGTAGAGTTGTTGGCTATACGCTAGAAATTCGACAAATTAATACAACTTTAGACACTAATACTGTTGTTATTGATGGTAAGCCACAACCACCTAGAGTTAAAGGAAAGCAAGGTGTCAGAAAAGAAGAAAAAAGCATACCTACTAATGTATCTGAAAAAGTGGCTGAATATAATGCTGAAAAACAAGTTGAATTAAGTGAAGTAGAGAAATTAAAGCAAGAATTAGCTAAAGTAAAACAAGAAAATGCTGATTTAAAATCTAAAAAAGACAGGGGACTATTTGAAAGTTCTGATTTGAAACAGTCAGAAGAAAAAATAGCTCATACTTTAGATAAACTAATACCTGATTTAAAAGACAATGAAGAAAATACTAAAAAAGGAGAACAAATAGACTTATTTTAAAAATAGGGGGGCAAAAAAAGTTCGCTAAAAGGGTCGTTCATCATGTTCTTATTTATCAGAGCTTGTGCTATAATTATTTTAAGTTTATAAGAAGGAGAATTAATATATAGGCATTTTTAGTATTTTTGTAATCAACACAGTTGATTATCAACCAAACAAAAAATAAGTGGTTATAATGAATCGTTGATAAGCAAAATTAATTATAACCGCATTAAAGAGGGTTATAATGAACAAAAAAAATATAAAAGACAGTCAAAACTTTATTACTTCGAAACGTAATGTAGATAAAATAATGACAAATATAAGCTTAAATGAACATGATAATATCTTTGAAATTGGCTCAGGAAAAGGGCATTTTACCCTTGAATTAGTACAAAGGTGTAATTTCGTAACTGCTATTGAAATAGACCATAAATTATGCAAGACTACAGAAAATAAACTTGTTAATCACGATAATTTTCAAGTTTTAAACAAGGATATATTGCAGTTTAAATTTCCTAAAAACCAATCCTATAAAATATTTGGTAATATACCTTACAACATAAGTACGGATATAATACGCAAAGTTGTTTTTGAAAGTATAGCTGATGAGATTTATTTAATCGTGGAATACGGGTTTGCTAAAAGGTTATTGAATACAAAGCGCTCATTGGCGTTACTTTTAATGGCAGAAGTTGATATTTCTATATTAAGTATGGTTCCAAGAGAATATTTTCATCCTAAACCTAAAGTGAATAGCGCGCTTATCAGATTAAAGAGAAAAAAATCAAGAATATCGTACAAAGATAAACAGAAGTATAATTATTTCGTTATGAAATGGGTTAACAAAGAATACAAGAAAATATTTACAAAGAATCAATTTAACAAATCCTTAAAACATGCGGGAATTGACGATTTAAACAATATTAGCTTTGAGCAATTCTTGTCTCTTTTCAATAGCTATAAATTATTTAATAAGTAAGTTAAGGGGTGCGTAAACTGCACCCCTTAACTTGTCTTGTTTTGCTTAAACAATCTTGGCCCTTTTGTTGAATTACTCTTTAATAAAATAATTTTTCCGGGTTCTGTTGCAAAGTTTCCGATAAGCTCATTTTGAGGTAAAATAATTGAAAAAGATAGCAGGAGGAATGACGATGAATCATTTTAAAGGAAAGCAATTTCAGCAGGATGTGATTATTGTAGCCGTGGGCTACTATCTTCGTTATAACCTTAGCTATCGTGAAGTTCAAGA
>NZ_JANFQI010000023.1:0-2107 GCF_024436335.1 Ligilactobacillus sp. MP3 | reverse complement strand
AAAGTTGGGGGATTTCTTTAAAAAATATCAAAATAAAATATTTCTAGATGATACTACAAAATATATTCAAATATCAGTAAGAAATACAGGAAAAGTTGAATATCGTACGACTAATTATGGAAAAGATATAGGTAGGAAGCGTCAATATTTAGTAGACACTAAAAATTATCCCGATACTTTAACATTTACTAGACAGACTATTTATGAAGGTGGTATAGGCTACATCCCCAGTTCACTTAATGGTGCAATTGTTACTGAGAACATGCCGTTGTTGGCTAAAAATAGTAAGATAGACAAAAATTTTTCAAAAATATTATTTAAGACACACTTGTATTATCACAATGTTATCGAAAAGAACAAACCTATTGGTTCGGCACAAAAAGCTTTACATGAAAAGGTATGGCTCGAAAGTGTTGTAACAGTACCTACTTTACTTGAACAACAGAAGATAGGGGAATTTTTCAAACAACTTGATTCGCTCATCACTCTTCATCATCGTAAACTTGAAAAAATAAAACAATTGAAAAAATTCTTACTACAAAATATGTTTATATAAGTAAAAACGACAAGATCTATAAGTGGTCTTGTCGTTTTCATTTTATAACGTTGCTAAATGTTGCATAATTTTTGTATTATCTTTGTTCTCCAATTCTTGGATAATATGCAAGTATGTTTGTTGAGTTGTTGTCATATCAGCGTGACCTAATCTCTTGGCTACACTTGCAATTGAAACTCCTGCAAATAATAGCATAGAAGCGTGTGTATGTCGTAATCCATGTATAGAAATGATTGGAATAGCCAATTCTTCACAATATTGTTTTAATCTATTATTTACCGTTGAATTAAATACACGTTTCTTTACAAAAATAGGAGTTCCATTAGGAAAACCACGCAATAAAGTATTAAATTGCATACATAATTTCCAATCTAATTGCACCTTTCTAATAGATGATTTGTTTTTAGTGGACTTGAAGCCACCTCGAGCAGCTTTGTAATCCCAGGTTTTAGAGATATTAATAATCTGATTTTCAAAATCAAAATCTTCTTTAGTTAGGCCTAAAGCCTCTCCAAAACGTAGACCTGTTTTTGCAACTAATAATATTAGCCAATCTAAGTTAGGTTCAGTACCTAAATGTAAATGTCTAAGTAGCATTTTTAATTCAAACTCACTTAGATATTTTTGTTTCTTCTTCCCAGGTTTTTTACCCTTAACAACAGTCTTTCTTGTAGGATCACGATCGATTAATCCATCATCAAAAGCATCTAAAATAGAACTTTTTAATTGGTGATGAAAATCCATTGTTGTTGCTTTTTCGTGAGTTTCAGCAAATTCATTAATAATTTTTTGATACTCAATTCTTGTGATTTGACCTAATTCTAAATCTGGGGCAAGCTTTTTTAAATGACGGTGTGCAAGCCAATATTTATCAATTGTACGTTCACTAACAGCACCAACTTTATAAATGTTGATCCAATCTTCAAAATAGTTATAAAATAAAATTCTTTTTCTTCTCATATGAGAAAACCTCCTTAATTGAACTAATAACTAGCTTATCAAGGAGGTTAGTATTAAATGAACATATTTTGCAGTAAGAATTTTTTTAATTGCTTTAGTTTTTTGAGCTTATACTGATGAAGGGCGATGAGGGAATCCACTTTAGTTAAGAATGTACCGATTTTGATTTGTTCTTCTATTGTCGGAATATATATTTTTATTCCGTAGAAATCATTATGATTTAAATCAGGAATTGTAGAGTTTCCAGCTCTTACTAAGATTTCCCTCTGAATTGGATATGAATTTAGCAAGTAATAAAGGAACCATCTATCAATTTTAGAACTGTTATATGATATCTTGAAAAAGTTATTATGGTATACTCCTTCAACATCTGTAACAACTTTTCCGGTATTTCCGGTTCTTGTCATAAGAATATCTGTTCTCTCAGCAATGACATTCTTAGTGGGAGAGTCTATATAGTATTTTACTGTGCTATTTGGATTTAAAAATTCGTTTGTTATATAGAATAATTTCCCGTCTCCAGGGTGAGTAAACCGTTTAGAGATAGCTATTTGTAATCCCTGAGATAATTTAGATATATCTTTAAATCTC
>NZ_JANFQI010000022.1:0-2760 GCF_024436335.1 Ligilactobacillus sp. MP3 | reverse complement strand
CGTTATCAACGTTATATATTGATAGACGACCAATGAATCCACAAAATATGATTCAAGCTTTTTCACGTACTAATCGAATTTACGATAATACTAAGCAATGGGGACAGATTGTTACTTTCCAATATCCAGAAACTTATAAGAAGAAAATTGATGAAGCTATTCAACTTTATTCAAACGGAGCTGCCACATCTGATATAACTGCGCCAGTTTGGACAGAATCTCGGAAGAAATATATTGCAGCACGAAATGGAATAAATCAATATTTACTAGACAAAAAAGTATTAGACAGAATAGTTGATGCACCAATTGAAGAAATGAAAGCTTTTGCTAAAGATTTTCAAAAATTCGACAAGGCATTTGTGGCAATTCAAACTTATGATGAATATTACAATCAAGATGAATTACCAGAAAAAGAAAGAATATCTATACCAGCATTAACTGATGAAGAATTAGAGCATCTACAAGGTGTTTATTCTAATGTTATTGAAAAGATAAGAGAAAATGGTGGCGATGGTGGTAACGGGGATAACTCCGATCCAGAATTTGATTGGGAATATGAATTGACCCCTATCTACAACAATAAGATAGATGAACGCTATATTACTAATCTAATTCAAAATGTGGTATCTGATACTAATGAAAGTGAACTGTTCCTTAATGAAAAAGATGTCGAAGAAATCGATGAAACTATCGATAATTTAGAAAAGATAAACAAACCAAAAGCAGATATAATCAGAAGTTTATGGGACAAAGTTAAGCAAAATCCGCAAGAATATGCTGGAACTTCGATTAGTCAATTAGTAGAAGATTTGATTAACAAGGAAAACCATCGTTTGATGCAAGAATTTGCGGATAAATACAAAGTGGATTATAACGATCTACGTTATGTAATTAACAACTATGTTTCTGATGGGGACAGTACTCGTCAAAAAGGTATGGCAGAAATGATTGATAGGGAAGCTTACGAGAAATTTAGGGATGCCTATCCAAATGCAGAGTCATTGTTAAAGTGGAAACATAGAATGCGTCAAGAAGTAGATACTTTCTACACAGACAAAATAAGACCACTAATGTATACAGAATAAGATAAAGGATGTAAAAAATGGCACAAGAAGAAGTTACTTTAGAAAGATCATTAGATAATGCAGCTAATGTATTACGTTCAAAAATGGATGCTAATGAATATAAAAATTATACGTTAGGTACTATTTTCTATAAATATCTATCTGATAGTATGCTGTATTATGTAGCTGAATTATTGGAAGAAAAAAATATTAGCTTAGAAGAAGCTCAGAAATTATATGAAGAAAATCAAGATGATCAGTATTTAATTGAAGAATTAGATATTAAATTTAATTATGTGATAGAAGCTAAAAACACTTATACAAATATATTAAAATCTATAAACAATCATACCTTTCAGGTTAGTCAATTAGGCGATGCTTTTAATAGTATTGAAAGTCAAGGAAAAGAATTTGAAGGTTTATTTGACGATTATGATTTGTATTCTAAGCGTTTAGGAAACACTGCACAAAAGCAATCTGATACAATTTCAGAAGTACTAAGTGCAATTGGTAAATTAGAAATTGTTAAAACTCCAGAAGACACTTTAGGAAATGCATATGAATATTTAATTAAACAATTTGCATCTGAATCAGGTAAAAAGGCTGGTGAATTTTATACACCACAAAAAGTATCTAGATTATTAGCAAGATTAACTTTAGTTGATAAGGATTATACAGATGGAATGACTGTATACGATCCAACAATGGGTTCAGGTTCATTATTATTGAATTTCCGTAAATATGTGGAACATCCTAAAAGAATTACTTATTTTGGTCAAGAAATTAATACTTCAACATATAACTTGGCGCGCATGAATATGATTTTGCACCATGTAGATGTTGTTAATCAAAAACTCCGAAATAATGATACTCTTGATGAAGATTGGCCAGTTGAAGAAATAACCAATTTTGATGCAGTTGTAATGAATCCACCATATTCTCAAAAGTGGTCTGCGAATGCTGGATTTAAAGATGATCCACGTTTTTCCGCCTATGGAGTTTTGCCACCAAAATCTAAAGCTGACTATGCTTTCTTGTTACATGGGTATTATCATTTGAAACATAGTGGGGTAATGGCCATTGTTTTACCTCATGGAATATTATTCAGAGGGGCAGCAGAAGGTAAAATCAGAAAGAAATTGTTAGAAAATGGGGCAATAGACGCGGTTATCGGTTTACCAGCTAACTTGTTCTATAACACAAGTATTCCAACTACGATTGTCGTTTTGAAGAAAGATAAGCAAGATCGCGATGTATTATTCATTGATGCTTCAAAAGATTTTGAAAAAGTTAAGACACAAAACGAATTACGTGACGAAGATGTAGAAAAAATTCTTACAACATATAAAGAGCGTAAAGACATTGATAAGTATGCCCACTTAGCTAGTTTTGATGAGATTAAAGAAAATGAATTTAACTTAAATATTCCACGTTATGTAGACACTTTTGAGCCTGAACCAGAAATTAATTTAGATGAAGTTTCAAAAGAATTAAGAGAAACGAATGAGAAAATCAAAGCAAACGAAACTGAATTAATTAGTATGCTAAAAGATTTAACTTCCGAAGATGAGAAGATTATGAAAGGCTTAAATGACTTCATAAGTGTCTTAGAAGAGGATGTGAAATAATGGCAAAAGAAGAAAAAAAGGCTCCAAAGCTCCGGTTTAATGGGTATACTAACGATTGGGAGCGTAAA
>NZ_JANFQI010000021.1:0-3006 GCF_024436335.1 Ligilactobacillus sp. MP3 | reverse complement strand
CAGCACTTCCACTTCCATCCTATCTACCTGATCATCTTTCAGGGATCTTACTTACTTACGTAATGGGAAATCTTATCTCGAGGTGAGTTTCGCACTTAGATGCTTTCAGCGTTTATCTCATCCATACTTAGCTACCCAGCGATGCTCCTGGCGGAACAACTGGTACACCAGCGGTATGTCCATCCCGGTCCTCTCGTACTAAGGACAGATCCTCTCAAATTTCCTACGCCCGCGACGGATAGGGACCGAACTGTCTCACGACGTTCTGAACCCAGCTCGCGTACCGCTTTAATGGGCGAACAGCCCAACCCTTGGGACCGACTACAGCCCCAGGATGCGATGAGCCGACATCGAGGTGCCAAACCTCCCCGTCGATGTGAACTCTTGGGGGAGATAAGCCTGTTATCCCCAGGGTAGCTTTTATCCGTTGAGCGATGGCCCTTCCATACGGAACCACCGGATCACTAAGCCCGACTTTCGTCCCTGCTCGACTTGTAGGTCTCGCAGTCAAGCTCCTTTATGCCTTTACACTCTGCGAATGATTTCCAACCATTCTGAAGGAACCTTTGGGCGCCTCCGTTACCTTTTAGGAGGCGACCGCCCCAGTCAAACTGCCCACCTGACACTGTCTCCCGCCGTGATTGCCGGCGAGGGTTAGAGTGTTCATACAACGAGGGTAGTATCCCACCAATGCCTCCATCGAAACTAGCGTTCCGACTTCTACGGCTCCTACCTATCCTGTACAAGTTGTACAAACACCCAATATCAAGCTACAGTAAAGCTCCATGGGGTCTTTCCGTCCTGTCGCGGGTAACCCGCATCTTCACGGGT
The DNA here is from genome assembly GCF_024436335.1 of Ligilactobacillus sp. MP3. Taxonomy (NCBI): domain Bacteria; kingdom Bacillati; phylum Bacillota; class Bacilli; order Lactobacillales; family Lactobacillaceae; genus Ligilactobacillus; species Ligilactobacillus sp. MP3. The sequence continues at coordinate 2,175 of NZ_JANFQI010000021.1, read as the reverse complement.
ATTATAATTTCACCGAGTCTCTCGTTGAGACAGTGCCCAGATCGTTACGCCTTTCGTGCGGGTCGGAACTTACCCGACAAGGAATTTCGCTACCTTAGGACCGTTATAGTTACGGCCGCCGTTTACTGGGGCTTCAATTCTGAGCTTCGCTTACGCTAACCCATCCTCTTAACCTTCCAGCACCGGGCAGGCGTCAGCCCCTATACTTCATCTTACGATTTTGCAGAAACCTGTGTTTTTGATAAACAGTCGCCTGGGCCTATTCACTGCGGCTGAGCTTGCGCTCAGCACCCCTTCTCCCGAAGTTACGGGGTCATTTTGCCGAGTTCCTTAACGAGAGTTCTCTCGCTCACCTTAGGCTACTCGCCTCGACTACCTGTGTCGGTTTGCGGTACGGGTGATTAAACTCTAACTAGAAGCTTTTCTTGGCAGTGTGACGTCTCTCACTTCGCTACTAAATTTCGCTCCTCATCACAACTTGTCCTTAAGTAGATAAGCATTTGACTCATCTACAGACTTGTTGCTTGAACGTACATATCCAACAGTACGCATCGATAGCCTCCTGCGTCCCTCCATTGTTCAAACAAGTTTAACCAGTACAGGAATCTCAACCTGTTATCCATCGCCTACGCCTCTCGGCCTCGGCTTAGGTCCCGACTAACCCTGGGAGGACGAGCCTTCCCCAGGAAACCTTAGTCATACGGTGGACCAGATTCTCACTGATCTTTCGCTACTCATACCGGCATTCTCACTTCTAAGCACTCCACCAGTCCTTACGGTCTAGCTTCGCCGTCCTTAGAACGCTCTCCTACCATGTACCTTACGGTACATCCACGATTTCGGTAATGTGTTTAGCCCCGTTACATTTTCGGCGCAGGATCACTCGACTAGTGAGCTATTACGCACTCTTTAAATGGTGGCTGCTTCTAAGCCAACATCCTAGTTGTCTATGCAATTCCACATCCTTTTCCACTTAACACATATTTTGGGACCTTAATCGGTGGTCTGGGCTGTTTCCCTTTCGACTACGGATCTTATCACTCGCAGTCTGACTCCCGGATATAAATCTGTGGCATTCGGAGTTTATCTGAATTCAGTAACCCAAGACGGGCCCCTAGTCCAAACAGTGCTCTACCTCCACGATTCTTAACTCCGAGGCTAGCCCTAAAGCTATTTCGGAGAGAACCAGCTATCTCCAAGTTCGTTTGGAATTTCACCTCTACCCACACCTCATCCCAGCATTTTTCAACATACACGGGTTCGGTCCTCCAGTGCGTTTTACCGCACCTTCAACCTGGACATGGGTAGGTCACCTGGTTTCGGGTCTACGTCAACGTACTATCTCGCCCTATTCAGACTCGCTTTCGCTACGGCTCCGGACTTTCCTCCTTAACCTCGCACGCTAACGTAACTCGCCGGTTCATTCTACAAAAGGCACGCCATCACTCATTAACGAGCTCTGACTACTTGTAGGCATATGGTTTCAGGAACTATTTCACTCCCCTCCCGGGGTGCTTTTCACCTTTCCCTCACGGTACTGGTTCACTATCGGTCACTAGGTAGTATTTAGCCTTGGGAGATGGTCCTCCCGGATTCCGACGGAGTTTCACGTGTTCCGCCGTACTCAGGATCCTGAACTGAGGAAACGAAGTTTCGCTTACGAGGCTATCACTCTCTTTGGCTAATCTTCCCAGATTATTCAACTACTTCATTTCTTGGTAACTCAAATGTTCAGTCCTACAACCCTAAGAAGCAAGCTTCTTAGTTTGGGCTCTTCCCGGTTCGCTCGCCGCTACTGAGGGAATCGAATTTCTTTCTCTTCCTGTGGGTACTTAGATGTTTCAGTTCCCCACGTCTACCTTCAACTAAGCTATGAATTCACTTAGTGATAACAGGCGGTAAAACCTGTTAGGTTTCCCCATTCGGAAATCTCCGGATCATAGTTTACTTACAACTCCCCGAAGCATATCGCAGTTAGTCACGTCCTTCATCGGCTCCTAGTGCCAAGGCATCCACCATACGCCCTTAATAACTTAACCTAATATTATCTAACGATAATAGGTTATGAGTTTAGCGATTAAGAACTATAATTCTTGTTTTAAACTCTTTAAAACGCGGTGTTCTCGGTTTATTTTTAAGAAATAAATCAATATCTAGTTTTCAAAGAACAAAATC
>NZ_JANFQI010000020.1:0-8250 GCF_024436335.1 Ligilactobacillus sp. MP3 | reverse complement strand
TTTTTATCTGGTGTTAAAGTAATAGTAGATTTAGGATATAATTCAGCTAATTCTTTAAGTGCTACCCCTAGAGCTTCTTTTTTAAATCTTCCTGCAGGCCAACGTACAGGCTGTTTACTTCCCTTCTCATCTACTGTATATCCTAAAAACCAAGATTCCCATTCTTCAAGGCTAGCATTTAAATATAAATCAGGTAGCTTTCTATGAGGATCATTAAAGTTAGACCATTTTTCCATTACAGTAGCATTCCATAATTTAAGCATAATTAGGGTATATTTTGAACGAACTCTACTTAGTTCGATTAGATTGAACGAATAATATTGCTCTTTTAGTTGGAAGATATAAGGAGCAATAACAGTATTATATTTTATTTCAACATTTCCATTTCTTTTAATATCTACATATTGAAACAAAGAAGTCATTCTAATAAATGGGATTCCATCTTTATCATAAAGCTGTAAATATAAAGAAGTTTTATCATGCAATTTTTGTAGAGCAACAGCAGCCCTAGTATAGTTCGTGCCAGAAGAACTAAGACCTAGATGTTTTAGTATCTCTTGTAGGGTCAAATGATAAACAGTATCAACTGTATCTTCTTTCTTTATATAAGAAAAACAATAATCCAATATCTTATGTTCAGTAGCATTTAAATTTCCAAAAGCCCTAGCCAGTTCATTTGCTTGTGTAACTAGGTAGTTTTGTCTACTTAGTAAATTTTCAAATGCGTTTTTGGCTTTCTTATTTTCTATTATTCCCATAAAAAAACACCTCAAATTTTAATACGCAGTTTTTTCAATAATTCATTATATCATAAAAATGATATTAGATACATTTTTATATTTTTTTCAATAGTTAACGCAGTTTTTTCAATAGTTAACGCAGTTTTTTCAATAGTTAACGCAGTTTTTTCAATAGTTAACGCAGTTTTTTCAATAGTTAAGTGTGATAAACGTTGATATAAAGGCATTTCTTTTCCCCTAATGTAATATAATGTATTAGAATGTATCCTATGAATGTATCTTATTAAAGGCTGAATAAAATAAAAATTTCTAAAAAAGAGAAAAAACTAACTAAACAAATACTTAAAATAATTTTTCTATTATTTAGTTAGACTAAACTTGCAGTTCTAGCAAATTGTGGTTCAGAAAGACACTGGGTCGCTTCGCTTATGCTAGAACTCTAGTTAATCTACAACCATGCAAATATAGACAAAACATGCTATAATCATAGTGAAAAGATCAAAGTTACAAACAAAAAGCCCCCTAGATATTTGCGGTATCTAGGGGGTTATTTTGTTATTTCAGTCGCTGCCATTACTTAATCTAACAATAATGAGTCACAAACTGTTTTCAGGCTAATTGTCTAACAAAGTTATCTATCTAGCCATTTGCAAATGTAATAGGCTATCACACCTGCTACGATAGATAAAAGAAAATTGATCAAAGTTGCAAACATTAAATCGCCCCCTTTATTGTTGCAAGGACGATTTAGGCAGCAATTAACCGCCTTATTAGCTCAGACAACCTAAAAATTATAGCATAAGTGCTGACAAATACATTCTAAGCAAGCGTTCAAGTTGAATCTGGGTTTATTATACATAAAATCAACCGAGAAAACGCCTTAGAAACCTTGATTTAATAGCTTTTTTAGCTGATTTATGCTATAATTACTCCTGTAGTGATTAATGATCTACTTTGAAATCACTACATCATAACCACGTAAAAAAGATAGAGCCGATTATATTAATCGGCTCTATTTGCTATCTAAAATCAATTATAAGACATTTTAAATCATTTCAAGTGTAATTATATTAAAAAGGGATAAAACGTCTAAAACACCCATTAAATTAGATTTAAACCATATGTATTAATTTAATTAGTTAGCTATCACTTTAAATGCACTAATTTTATATAGCAGATAATAGATCTGCTGCCGAGACGGAAAAAACTATTTTTCTTTGGAATAACGAAGTAAAAAATTATGTGAACTGGATAGAATAATTTTTAAGAGCTTGAAAATAAGCTCTTTTTTATTTTTTGAAAAACGAAACGAAAGAAGCAAAACTACAAAATCATTTAGCTAAGTTGTAAAACGAAGCTCTGCATTCTGTACAACTAAGCTAAAGAGCATAAGAGAAAATGGTCCCACAGGTGCGTGGGAGCCGATAGTATCGGCGTTTTCTTAGGGACTTAATTTTCTCGCTTGTTACACAGCTATTTAACACTTGTTTTACACCTAATTTACACTTTGTTTTACGCTTATTTTACGTAAAACACCTGTTAAACAATTTTAAAATGCTATAAAAAAATAACTATCATATTTGTGACAGCCAAATTTTTTTAATGTTTTTTGGAATTGAAGTAGCAGAGAAAATTTTTCTTCCAGTTATTTTTCGTAAGAAAAAAGGAAACTGGAAGAAAAATAATTGTAAGACGTTTGTCCCACAAAAAAATAAATTTTAGTTTTTGAAAAGTGATACAAATGTGGCACGTGATATAAGCGTGCTACAAGTTGTGTTACAACTGTGTTGTATTAGTTAGTATAGTGTGTTACACACGAGAAAATTTGGTCATTAAGAGAATGCCGACACTGTCGGCTCATCCGCCTACGGATGACCATTCTCACTTATGCTCTTTAACTCTGTACTCCAGTTTAGAAGATGCCAAAATTTTATTCTCAAAATTCGTTAAGTGGGTTTGAAGATTTTTTTTCTTTGTTTAATTTTTTTGAAAAAGAAAAATCGAAAATCAAAGAATTAAATCTTCAAAAGTTTCAAAGCAAACATACAAGTTATTACAAGCCTTAAAAATCGTTTCTGAGACGTTTTAAATAAAGCTGAATATAAATAATAGTCAAGGGGCAAAAAAGCGACGTAGGAGCTTTTGAGACGCCGTAGGGCAACCCTTGACTATTTTAAGCATAAAAACGCTGGAGAAAAAGAAAGCAAGCTTGCTTTCCCGAGGCTTAGTGCCGGCGAACGTCCCCAATGCAATGGGGTGTAGGGGTTAAGCTATGCTATAATGATTAGGTTGCTGTGTCCCTTTGCCAGTATGGAAAGGGGGTGAGGGGATGAACTCTTTTGATATCGCAGTTACTGCACCGCTTTTTGTTGGTATCTTTTTACTACTGTTTAAAGATTGGTTAGATAACCGCAAGAAGTAAATCATAGCAACATTAATCTAACCGTTGAGTCGAGCTTTCAGGCGAGTTCGGCTCTTTTTTTGCAATAAAAAAAGTCGTGTTTATCAGGCACACACGACTTTGTGAGTTTCAGAACTCTTCTGATATCAAGTTAATTATATCATAAAGTGAAAATTGAGCAGTAAAAAGTTAGGAAAAGTAAAAAATAAAAAAGGACTTAATAACAAGTCCTTTTCGTTGGATATATGGTAAAATTATACCGTTAAAATAAAAAAAGTAACTTACAGAAAAGTTCATTGGCGTGAGCTCTGGAAGTTATCTTCACGTTGAATTATACGTGATTAAATCGTAAAATTCAAGCAAGAACATAGCAAAGTATAATATATTATACTTTACCTTTAAGTTTTGAAGATAAACTCCTTTCTGTAAGTTACTGAAAGGAGATTTTTTTATGCCAAAAGAAAGTAAAAAGAAAGATGTAAGAGCAAGAACATGGACTTTTGTTCAATATCCTGAGTCAGCTCCAGAAAACTGGCGAGATATTTTAGATGGTTATCATATTCCGTGGGTTGAGAGTCCACTGCATGATAAAGATGTGAACCCAGACGGAACGGCTAAAAAAGCTCATAGACACGTTATTTTGCTGTTTGACGGCAAAAAGAGCTTTGAGCAGGTAAAAGACATTACAGACGCTTTAAACGCTCCTATACCCCAAAAAACGGCAAATACAAAAGGGCTAGTTAGATATTTAATACATATGGACAACCCAGAGAAACATCAATACAAGCGAGAAGATATTATTTGTCATTCTGGAGCAGATATTGAACGCTATTTTGAAGTATCTATGAGTTCAAGAACTGCTATATTACGTGATATTATGCAGTTTATTAGAGATAGTGAGCTTGATAATTACAGTGATTTTATTGGCTATTGCTTAGACAATGAAGAATATGAATGGTTTAATATAGCGACTAATTATAATACTTTAGCAATTAATAAACTTTTAGATGCCGAGTATCAAAAACATAACCCTAAAAATGTATCAAAAAATGGCTCACTTGATGAAAAAGTGGCTCAAGTAAAAGAAATGCGTAAAAAAGGTATTAAATTAGCTGTAATTGCTGATACAGTGGGAATTAGCTTAGCAACTGTTAAAAGATATTTGAAAAAATAGATAGAAAAAAACGGCTCATTTGAGCCGTTTTACTAAAATCGTTGGTCACCTTACTCTCCCAAGGGATTCAGCGATTTTTTTTTTTTTTTTTTTCTTAGTGAGCCACTTAAAAAAAGTGGGATAAAGCTAGATTTATCAAGGGTTTGAGTGGGGTTGGCTTGGGGGGTACTACGACAACTGAAAAGCGAAGTAAAATAGACAATTTATATCATGGGTCAAAAGAGGATTTTACTGAATTTAAAATACCAAGATTTCATAAAAATGGTGGAACATTAGGCTTTGGAACTTATCTAACTGATAGCTTGCAAAGAGCTAAATCTTATGCAGATAATGACGGCTATTTGTATACTATTGAATTGAATGATGAACTACAAAATAGTACACCTTTGAACGCCAGCAAAGTTACATTAACAACTAATCAAGTCGCTAAAATAATTGAAAAGATAGCACAGAAACAGATTGATGAAGAAGAATACCCCTACATCTTGTCCGATTGGGAAGAACCAACTAGTGAAACAGCAATGGACGCAGGCAACAAAAAAATTGCTTATAATATAGCTGAAAAGATTATTGATGATACTGATGATTTAAGCATTATCAATGGCATAAACAATCAATTAGGCGGTAACGATAGTGGAGCAGAAACACTAATTCCTGTTTTAAATGAAATGGGTATTCACTATGCAGAATTAGATGTTGAATACTATGATAATTCCAAAGAATACGTTGTATTTAATCCAAAGGATATTAAAATCGTTAATCAGAAACTAACAAAACCAGAACAAAGTAAAAAGTTTGTTAGTGATGTTGATATAAAATCCTTGGAAGAAAAAGCTATAAAAACAATCGCAAAATCTGAACTAATTGTTAAAGCAAACAACCCAGTTGAAGCTATGCAAAAGCTTTATAACAATGATTTAAAAAGCGCTATAAAAGCCAGCTTTATATTATATGATTTACCAGAAGATAAAATCGACAGCAGTAAAAAGAATGTTACATGGGAAGATTTAGTCAACATAGAAAAATCATATAATGTGTTTAGTTATTATCAAAACAACTTATACGGTAGTGAACTTGTAGAACCTGATTTGAACAATCCATATCAGGAAAACACTAAGATTCTTGATAATAAAGCCACACAAAAACAACCAGCCTTATCAGATCAATACAAAGCATTGCATGATAAGTTAAAAGAGCCAGGTGCAAATAAACAACAAATACAGGAACAACTAAACAAAGTTAAAATCGAAATTAGTCAAAAGACCCAGCAACAATTAAAAGACTTTGCAAAAGCTAACCCAGATTTGAAGCAACCAAGAGTAAAAAAAGAACAGCAAGCTTTGCAACGATAATCATAAAAAGCGCCTATTTATAGGCGCTTTTTTGTATTTTGACGTTTGAGAGGCGCATTCTAAGACCGTTGTGACTTTACTTGCTAAATTAGAATGATTTTACTTAATAAATGAGAAAATGAAACGTATGGAATGCTATACAATATTATGAATTGAAAAAAGTGATAGTTAGATAGTGTACAGAAACTGGTTATTTTCTTGGCTAAAATGCAAAACAGGGCTTGTTAATAAGCCCTGTTTTTTAAAATTATTTAGTTGTTCTTGCTATTAACAATTTAGTTTCTGAATAATATTTAAAAACAGATGTATATCTGTGTAATAAAAAGGTTTTATTGCTTTAAATCCCTACTACTTATATTTAAAGTAACAATTAAAGCAACTAACACGATGCACGTAATGGTTAAAAATATATCAGAATAGTGCGGGGCAGTTAAAGTATAAAAAGGATTAAAAGATGCTTTAACCCCATGTCTCATTGACAATAAATCCCCTATTAGTGAGGCACCTGTTCCTGCCCCAAGATACATTGCACCTTGAAACAACCCCGTACCTACACCAACTTGTTCTTTAGGTAAAGCAAGTACTGCAACATTATTCACTGGAGAGTTAATAAATGCAAAAGCGATACCTATCCCTAAACTCCCGATAGATATTAATACAGGTGATGCGCCTGCTACGAAGCTCATATATAAAGAAGATAAGCCCATAATAATTAGTCCAACTAATAATAGTATTTTAGGATGCACTTTGTCAGATAATCTTCCCACTATTGGTGAAAGGATTGCAACAGCGACACCACCAGAAAGTAATATTAAGCCTGCCTGTCCAGTACTTAACCCATTAACCTCAACAACTAATAATGGAATAAAAACAAGCATAGAGACATAAGCAAACATTGAAAGAAATACAATGAAAATTGAGCTTACATATAAACGGTTCTTCAATATAACTGGAGGGATAAAAGGATTTTTAACATTAATCACGCGATATATTAACACTATTAAAGCTATCATAGATATAGAAAAACTTGTGGTTGTTTGTATAGAAATCAAACCATACATTTCTGAAAGCGTAATACCAAGTAAAAAACCACCTACGGTTAATCCTAATAATAGTCCACCTAAAACATCAAAATTTTGATGACTGTTATTATCTGGTGATTCTATTTTAGGCATTGATATTTGAACACCTAGAACTATAATTAAACCCAGAACAAAAGTGACCCAAAATAATGATTGCCAACCTAATAATTGTCCTACAACGCCGCCAAATATTGGGCCTCCTGCAGTGCCAACGCCAATACAACCAGCAATAATACCTAAAATTCTTCCTCTCTGTCCAGGCGGATAAATTTTAGATATTATAACCATAGATAGCACAGGTATGGCTGCCATGCCAGCTCCTTGAAACATTCTACCCAATACTAAAATAATTAAATTGGGCGCGAATATACATATTAAACTTCCTATAGTTAATATTAGAAATCCGTTAGTAAAGAGTTTTTTAATATTTAAAAAATCAGATAAACGTCCATAAAAGGGAATTGCTATAGATAGAACTAAGGCAACACCACTTACGACCCAACTAACTTGCGCCTCAGACCCACCTAATTCTTTTCCAATCACACCGAGAACAGGATTAACCATATCTGCAGTAACTGAACCCACTAAAACAGACAAGCCTAAGATACTAATTAACAACACATTTGATGCTATATTTTTTTCATTTTGATGATTCATTTTACAGCCTCCTAAAATTTAAATGCTCATTTTAGAAGGCTAAATCGACTGCTTTAACCATCAATTTCACCTCTCAATTATCCAAATAAAAAAGCTTAATCTTAAGATCAGACTTTTGTTACATAAATCAATATTTTACTTTTTTACGTAAGGATTATAGTAAAAAGTCTGGATTTTGGTATTCTGTTTAAAAAAGTACATACTTGTCCCTCAACTTTGAGATAGTCTGAAACTTTAATTGTTTTATAAAGGGTAAACACCATTTCCATCATTTTTATCCTCCTCTTATATTAATCTATACCAAAATAACACAAAAGAGTAAATTTGTCAGTTTTATCTCTATTTTGAGCAAAATAGAGTAGTAAATTTTAAAATTATGAGTTTATTTGATTATTTTTAATACTCTATATAGTTTGTCTAGTAACATCTACTTCCGTAACTATATTGCTAATTGAAAAACATTTGTCTAACATTTCTATAACTCAGTAATAAACTAAACGTTTTTGAGAATCTTTTGCATTTGGTGAATAAAGTACAGGTCGTCCTTTGTATACTCCTTTTTCTTTCGCTACTTGGTTCTGTTGCAAAGTTTTAAATAAAGAATAAAATCCCTTACGGTATCTATGATTTAAGCTGGGATTCCCAATAATACCTTGATTTCAGTACAGACCGAAAACCCGAAGAGAGTGCCTTCTTTTCGGGTTTTCTTATATAATCCTCGAATGGCTTCCATGCCTTTAATCGTGGTAGAGGCAGTGCGTAAACTTCGATAGAATTTATTGCGTCTCTTTACTGGACGATGGTCTTGTTCAATCAAATTATTCAGGTATTTAATGGTACGATT
>NZ_JANFQI010000002.1:0-262448 GCF_024436335.1 Ligilactobacillus sp. MP3 | reverse complement strand
TTTATATATCGCTTTCATTATATCATATTATAAAAGCATAAAAAAACTACCACAAATGTAATGTGGTAGTAAATCGAGTAATTATTAATTTAATAATTCTTTTACGGTTGCATTGACTAACTTTCCGTCAGCCTTTCCTTTGAGTTTTGGCATTACTGCTCCCATGACTTTACCAAAATCAGCTTTGGACGTTGCTCCAACTTGGTCAATCGTTTCTTGAACAATGGTCTTCACTTCATCTTCACTAAGTTGCTCTGGTAAATAGCTTTCAACAACCTTTATTTCATTCTTAAGATTTTGAACAGCTTCATCACGGCCAGCATTCTTAAATTCTTCAAGAGAATCCTTACGTTGCTTTAACTCTCGAGATAACACAGCTATTTCTTCATCTGAAGATAAGTCATGTCCAACCTCAATTTGCTCGTTCACAACTGCAGCTTTTAACATACGGATAGTGCCAAGTTTGACCTTATCTTTTGCTTTCATAGCTGCAATCATATCTTTTTGCAATGACTCTAATAAGCTCACTACATCAAGCCTCCTAAATTAGAAACGACGCTTGTTTTTACGTTTACGAGCTGCTTCGGATTTCTTCTTACGCTTTACACTTGGCTTCTCGTAGAATTCGCGTTTCCGATATTCTTGCAAAGTACCTGTTTTTGAAACGGAACGTTTGAAGCGACGAAGAGCGTCATCAAGAGATTCGTTTTTACGAACGACTGTTTTTGACATGTGTGTTTCCCTCCCTCCGAGCTTAAATGTAACCGTCTTAAATAGCAAAAGTACATATTTCAACAGTTCTTTTCTATTGTAACTAATGCTTTATCTAGTGTCAATAATATATCAATAAATAATTTGTAATTTCTTGACATATTATTCCTTACTTAGCTAATAATACATTAATTCTTCATTCCATATGGAAATAATATCTATTTAAATGTATAATTAATTACATGTAAAACGCTTTTATAGGAGTGATAATATGTCTGATTCTATTACTAATATTTTTGTTATCTCTGATTCAGTTGGCGAAACTGGTCTTAGTTTAATTACTGCAGGTACCGTTCAATTTCCTAATAGTAAATTTAACATTCGCCGTTTTCCACTAACAAAAACTATTTCCTTACTTCAAGGTATTTTGAATAAGGCAAAAAGAGAAAATGCCATTATTTTACATACTTTTGTTAATCCTGAATTATCTGACTATGTTAATAATTTTGGTAAAGAAAATAACTTGCATGTTATTGATGCTCTAACTGGTGTGGTCCAAACTTTAGCCGAGATAACTGGAGAAAAACCTTTAAATACAGCTGGATTAAAGCACAAACTCAATCCAGACTATTTCAAGCGTATTGAAGCTCTTGAATTTGCAGTTACCTATGATGATGGTAAAGATCCATCTGGTTTCCTTAAAGCAGATATTGTACTTTTAGGTGTTTCCAGAACATCTAAAACACCTTTATCACTATATCTTGCTAATCAAGGATATAAGGTTGCCAATCTTCCATTAGTTCCTAAAACTCAAATTCCTAAAGAAATTTATCAAGTTGATAAAAAACGTATCTTCGGTTTGACTAATGATCCTGAAGTTTTAAACAATATTAGACGTCAACGCATGATTTCTTATGGTCTAGATCCAGATACTGTTTATTCAAATATGGATAATATTAATCAAGAATTAGAATTTGCAACTAATCTATATAAAGAATTAGGATGCTTACAAATTAATGTAGCAACTAAGTCTATTGAAGAAACAGCAACCCTTATTATTGAAAGTCTTGATAGTGAAGATTAAGCAATCTAAAGCATAATCCCGATGTATTATCGATATTATGCTTTTTTTGTATATCAAAAAGAACCTTGTAATTTTTGATTTCCAATAATTACAAGGTTCTTCCTTACTTATCTTTCTTATTCACTCTTACTGTCATAACTGCATTAAACATATCTACCACACCAATAATAAGAATTAAAATCGTTAATAAAAGATATTTTCTTTCAAAAATAAAAAGATTAAAAAATGATAATATAAAACAAAAGATAGATACCCAAAAGTTAAATTGTTTAATTAAATCTTTAAACATCGCTACCTCCTATTCCTTCTTCTATTTTTTAAAATTGCATAATTCAACGTAAAAATTCCAAAAACTGCCCAAAATATTGCAGTTATAAAAGCTTCAAAAACTCCTACAAATAAACAGAAAAAGGCACATACGAACGAAATTATTGCAACCCAAAATGTTCCTTCTTCAAATAGACTCTTTCTATTCATAAATTAACATCCCTTCTAATATAAATAGAATAACTTATATGTTATTGAATTTACCATTTTTAAATATAGATTTTGTTTACTTCTTTCACTGAGATATTTATTTCTTTTCCAATTTGGAAAATTTGTATCAATATAACTTTTTATTTCAGATAATAATTCTCTTTTTAATTTCCTATCTTTTTGCTTTAAAACTTTTCTAATCAATACATTTCCCAGTAAATTCCTAGTAAATCTATATTCCATCTCATCTTTATAACATGTTACTTTATGTACCCGATAATATTTAATTATATCATTGTATATCCAAAAAATATCTCTAATTCTTGTAGATTCATTATAAGAAATCGAATTACTTCTTTGTACATAATGAACTCCTATATGATCATCTACAGCTATTTCCTCTATATTTTGTAAATTAGCAACCATCTTGAAAAAGAAGTCCTGATCCTCATATAATCGTCCAACTGGAAATTTAAAATCCAATGTATCTAGCCATGACTTTTTATAAATTTTATTCCAAGCCACTACTCTACCTTTTACTAAGTATTCATTTAATGAATTATATTTTTTCACTACATCTTTTACTTTTTTATCTGGGAATTCCCAAAGAAAATTACTTTCAATAATTTTCTTTCGACCATTTTCCGATAAATTATACATTCTCTCAAACATTTGACTTTCAACGTAATCATCGGAGTCAATAAAAGTAATATACTCTCCTGATGCATACTGTAAACCAAAGTTTCTTGCATCAGACAACCCACCATTTTCTTTAGTAACTAATAATACATTAGAATAATTTTCTTTATAATCTTCAGCAATTTTATGAGAATTATCAGTACTTCCATCATCTACTAAAATAATTTCTATATCTTCTAGTGTTTGATTCACTAAGCTATCTAAGGATCTTTTTAAATATTTTTCTACATTATAAATTGGCACAATTATACTAATTTTCGTCATTTTTTCTCCTTATAACTTTTTTAATTCTTCTAGAAATCGCCCAAAATATTCTGAACACTAAATTTACATATCTCCCTAATTTTTCACCAAATATAGCATTATTCTTCCTAATTATTTCAATATGTTTTAAATTAGTTTTAGACTGCCATGATGCACTATAATGGTGGATGCTATGCGTATTATCAGTTGTAGCTATCTTTCCTGTCAAAAAATTCATTGGTGAAAAATATTCCATTGGATAAATTGAAATACCGTTATCCAACTTTTGAAATTCATTTTTCTTCTTGAACCCTTTTTTTAAAAAATAGTTTGTCGCATATATTGGAATAGAAATCAAATTAAGACTCCCATCCTCATTAATAAACTTTATTTTATCGTATTCATGAAGTAGGTTACCGATATCATTATTATTTTTTTCAGCTCCAAATGCTAAACCTGGATTGATAAAATATCCATTCTCATTACTTTCAATACCCATAAATATTTTATTTTCCAATAAATCGTCAAAGTTCTTAATAACTTCCACATCTGTATCTAAATATATTCCACCATATTTGTATACTACATCATATCCGACATAATCAGACACAAAACCCCACTTACCTTTTTCGAAAGCTTGTTTCATATACTCATTTTTTGTATAATCATAATTACTTTCATTCCAACATTTTATTTCGTAATCAGGACATTTTTCTTTCCATGTATCAATATAATCTTGAAGTTCTTTGGGCAGAGGATTTCCGCCAAACCAACAATAGTGAATAACTTTAGGTATCATTGATCTATCACCCCTAATTCTGTAATAGCTTTCTTTATATAGAATCCCGATCGAAGTTTATGAGCTATCTTTATAGTATTGGATTTAATCTCTTGATATTCTTCTCTAGTCATTTTATCTAAAATTGGTTTAATTTGTGATAAATTATCAACTACTATACCCAACTTATTTCTATCAACAAATTCAGCTAATGCTGCCTCTCGCCATATAATGATAGGCATACCTGAACTTAAATATAAAGAAGTTTTATGCGGATTATTATATTTAAGATATTCACCATATACACCACTACATTCTTTACTGCTGTCTCCATCCCATATCAAGCCAAAATTTTGAGTTAGCAATTCTTTAGCTAATTCATCAGGTGGTAATGATCCTCTATATTCAATATGTTTACTTATTAAAGCTGGAGAAAAGTTAGGCCCAAATAATGTCAATTTAAAATCTGGCTCATATTCTTTTAGAAATGCAGCTTTATTCAAATTGCCTGCATAACAAACACTTTTATCAAAAATATTATTTTCTTGTAGAGGAATATTATTATCATAATCAAAAATTTCTAAATCAACAATTGGTACCTCTACTCCATTATTTCTTAGCCAATCAATCATTTTTTTGTTATGAGCAATTACACCATCAGACATATTTAACAAATCCAGCTCAAAATTGTTTCCACCATTTTTAAATCGTAATGACTCTAAATCATGGATTAAGATGTATACCTTTTGAGAATTTTTCTTTAAATTCCTCATTATCGCCTTATTAGTACGCTCATTAAGTGCTGGATATTGAAAAATAGCATTCTCATATCTTCCTTTTAATCTAAAGGGTATATCAAATAAACTCTGTCTATAACTAACTAACTCTGCACGTCTTCCACCATAAAAATAGAAGTCTTGTATCTTAAAATCATAAATTTTTAAAAAATTTTCAACGTCTATCTTTGCCTTGGGGCCAGCTTCGTTTTGACTCTTATTATACATAGAAACAATTATGTTATTCATACATAACCTACCTCAATCTTAATATCTACTAAAAAGAGTAGGAAATGGAAACCATCCCTACTCCTCTTTTTTACATACTTGGTTCATAAAATCTTCCTAATATATGTACATTTTCAGCAATGCTGACAAATGCCTTAGGATCTGACTCACGCATGGCTTCTTTTAAGTCAAACATTTCATAACGAGAAATTACAGTTAATAATACTGTCTTTCTATCATGCTGATATGCCCCCTCAGCATCATGAATAATTGTAATTCCTCTTCTCATATGATGTTGAATAGTCTTAACTACAAGATCTGGTTTATTAGTAACTATCATCACTTGCATTTTTTGTTGACGAGTATAAACCATATCCATTACTTGAGCATTAATAAAAATTCCCAAAGCTGAATAAAAGGCATGTGGCCAACCAAAAACGAAACCAGCAGCTATAATTATAAACATATTAAAAACCAAGTTTACTGTACCAACTGATTTCCCAGTACGTTTACGCACAGTTAAACTAATAATATCTAATCCACCAGTTGAAATACCATTTTTTAATGCTAATCCTGTTCCAAAGCCATTAATAGCAGCACCAAAAATTGCACAAATAATGGGATCATTGGTCAAAGTAACTGGCTGAATAACTTTCATCATAATACTAGAAAAAACAACTGCCAAAATTGTAAAAATTGTAAATTTATGGCTAATTTGGAACCATGCTAATATAAACAAAGGTAAGTTCAATACAAATAACATTAGAGCTGTCGACAAATGAATTCCACTTGAAGCAGTTAATGTAGAAATCAACTGAGCTAACCCCGTAATACCTGAAGAATAAATCTTACCAGGATCCCAAAAGAAATTTAATGCAATTGATACCAAAATACCATAAATAAAAGCCATTGATGCTTTTGCAAAATACTGGTGTCTCTTCCACACCTTTTGCAACTCATCCATAATCTATAATTCCTCTCTTTTTATTAATTCCAATGCTGATTACGAAATTGTTCCCTACCGCCCATTTCTTCTAAAGCATATCTTTCCGGATTTTTCTTGTAGAAATCCTGATGATATTCTTCTGCCTCATAGAAGGGTTTAGCATTTTCAATTTGTGTTACGATTGGCTTATCAAATTCTCCACTTTCAGCTAAGGCTTTCTTTGATTCTTCAGCAATTTTACGTTGTTCTTCATCATGAACAAAAATTACAGGGCGATAACTATCCCCTCTATCTTGAAATTGCCCCATTGCATCAGTCGGATCTGTTTGGCGCCAATAGATATTCACTAATTCTGCATAGGAAATGATTTCAGGATCAAAAACTATTTTTACAGCTTCTGTATGACCTGTTGTATGAGAACATACTTGCTCATAAGTTGGATTTTCAACAAAGCCCCCTGTATATCCTGAACGAACACTAATAATCCCCGGCATCTTATCAAACGGCTCTACCATACACCAGAAACATCCACCTGCAAAAATAGCAGTATCTTTACTCATATAAGTCACCTCGTTCATTAAACTCATTAGATTGATTATATCATGTTTTCTAATATTATTTTATCCTTTTTTGCCCTTCTTGACAGATTTCCAATAATGGACAAGTTTCACATTTAGGGGCTCTCGCCATACATTGATAGCGTCCCCAGAAAATCATTCGATGATGAGATTTTATCCAATCTTCTTTAGGAACCTTTGACATTAATATTCTTTCAGTCTCCCTAACTGTAGCATCTTCTGGAACTATTGCTAAACGCTTAGAAATTCTATATACATGTGTATCAACTGCAAAAGCAGGAACACCAAATCTCTCAGCTAATACAACATCCGCCGTCTTTCTTCCAACACCAGATAAGGACATCAACTCCTTATGTGTTTTTGGCACAACAGAATTAAAATTCTCCACTAGCATTTTTGAGCATTCTACTAAATATTTAGCTTTATTTTTATAAAGACCGATAGTCTTGATATATTCAGCAACTTCTTTTGGATCAGCATTAGCCATATCTATCGGATATTTGTATCTTTCAAATAATGCTGGTGTGACTCTATTTACTGCTTTATCTGTAGTTTGTGCACTCAAAATAACAGCTAATAAAAAGTGATAATCACTATCAGCTATTAATGAAGTTGTCGCATTCGGAAACATTTTCCCCATTTCTTGTAGTGCATATTGTGTTGCTTTACTATCTAACATGTAATCTCACCCGCTTAATCCAACCACTTTGTCAATGGTATTTTAGGTTTGTTCTCTTTATTTCTATTATTGTTACTTATTGTATTGATGTTTTCTTTCTTTTTTTCTCTGGCTTTCTTTAAATTTTCTACATCTACCTTAGATCTAATTCCTTGTTTTTCCCAACTGAGTAAAATCCTGTCAATATATTTTAAATTATATGCCTGACTTAAAACAGCTTCCCTTAAAGCAAGTAATATTAGGTCTGTTTTATATTTATCTTCTTCTATCCAATCATTTATCATTTCTAATTCTATTGGAGATAAATCCCTACCAAATTCTACTTGGAAAGCATTAAATATTTTTTGTCTATCTTTTTCTGCCGATACATTTAATAGTTCTTTTTTTTCTTCATCTATCAATGAATCTAGTTTTTGGTATAAGAAATCAAAACTATAACTGTCAGTTTTTTGTCCTTGTTGATTTACAATTGTTTCAATCTTCAGTATTTTTTTCTCTATTAAATTGTGTAATTGTGTATATACATCATTAACAGATATTTGCAAACTTTTAGCTATATTTTCTAGTTCAGGAAATGTTTCCCCTTTTTGAAGATAACTATTAAGTTGTAAGTACAAAATAAATTCCGTATCAGTCATTCCTAATTTCTTATAGTTTTTCAATACCAGGTTTGAAATTACCGTATTTCCTTGACGTAGAAACTCTCTTAATGTACTGTCCAATTTTTTATCACCCGTTTCTTAATTCACTACCTTGATTTAAACATATATTACTATTAAAAAGCAATTTAAAAAGGCCGATGAAAATTCATCAGACCTCTTCAAAATAAATTTATGGATAAATCCTATTCAATAATCTTGGGAATGGAATTGCTTCACGAATATGATCTTCACCTGTAATCCAAGTTACAGCACGTTCTAATCCTAAACCAAAACCAGAATGTGGAACACTACCATATCTACGCAAGTCTAAATACCATTCATAATCCTTTACATCTAGGCCAGCTTTAATAATTTGTTCTTCCAAATATTTTGGATCTGTAGCACGTTCAGATCCACCAATGATTTCACCATATCCTTCAGGTGCTAACATATCAGCACAAATTACTACATCATCACGAGTTGGATGTGGTTTCATGTAGAATGGCTTAATGGCTTTTGGATAGTTCATAACAAAAACTGGTTTACTAAAATGTTCAGCTAAATATGTTTCTTCAGGAGAACCGAAATCTTCTCCCCATTTTACATCTGGGAATTTACCAGATTGTTGCAATAATTCAATTGCTTCATCATAAGAAATACGTGGGTATGGTAATTCCGTATATCTCTTAAGAACTTCTGTATCTCTACCTAGGATTTGTAGAGGATATTGACAGTTATCTAAAACGCTTTGTACTAAATATGCAACATAACGTTCTTGAATTTCTAGACTTTCTTCTTGATGCATGAATGCCATTTCAGGTTCAATCATCCAAAATTCAATCAAATGGCGACGTGTCTTAGATTTTTCAGCACGGAAAGTAGGACCAAATGAAAATACTTTTCCATAAGCCATTGCTCCAGCTTCTTCATATAACTGTCCAGATTGTGATAGATATGCATCTCTGTCAAAATATTCTGTATGGAACAATTCAGTTGTTCCCTCTGGTGCACTACCAGTCAAAATAGGTGCATCTAATTTAATGAAACCTTCTTTGTTGAAGAATTCATAAGTTGCACGAATCATTTCATTACGAATTTGCATAATAGCAAATTGTTTCTTAGAACGTAGCCATAAATGGCGATGGTCCATCAAAAAGTCTGTACCATGTTCTTTGGGTGTAATAGGATATTCATTACTTTCACCAACAACTTCTATTTCTTCAATTTCGATTTCATATCCGAAATGTGAACGTTTATCTTCATGAATGACACCTGTAACATACAAACTAGTCTCTTGCTTTACTTCCTTAGCAAGAGCAAATGTTTCCTCACTAACAGCATTTTTCACAACTACTCCTTGGAAATATGCTGATCCATCACGTAATTGTAAAAAAGCAATTTTCCCACTGGAACGTTTATTAGTAAGCCATACACCTATTTTTACTTTTTCGTTAACATGGTGTTTAGCATCAATAATACTAATCGTCTTCACTAATATAACCTCCTATTTTCTTTCTTCAACAAACATTTTAATACGTTTTACCGCTTCTTCAAGATTATCTAAACTTGCAGCATAACTTATTCTAATATAATCAGACATTCCAAATGCAACTCCTGGAACCACAGCAACATGTGCTTTTTCTAATAAAAATTCCGCAAATTCAGAGACATTACTACAACCTACCAACTTTGCCGCTTCAGCAACATTAGGAAATAGATAGAAAGCTCCTTGAGGCTTTGAATCAAATACAAATCCCGGAATTTCTTTAAGTTCCTCATAGATTTTATTTAATCTTTCTTCATAAGCCTCTCGCATAGTTGACACACTACTTTGATCACCATTTAAAGCTTCTAGAGCTGCATATTGACTAACTGCTGTCAAATTACTTGTGGAGTGTCCAGCTACTGCAGCAATCTTTTTAATAAATTCTGCATCAGCTACCGCATATCCAACTCTCCAGCCTGTCATCGCATAAGATTTAGATAATCCACTTACTAAAATTGTCTGTTTTCTAATATCATCGTTTAAATCCATTAATGATACGAACCGAGTACCATTATAAACCAACTTTCCATACATGTCATCACAAATTATAACTATGTCATTCTTTACAGCCCAATTTCCAATTTCTTCTAATTCTTCTTTTGTATATACTAAACCCGATGGATTTTGTGGTGAATTTAAAATCATCGCTACTGTTTTGTCTGTTCTAGCACTTTCTAAATCTGATGCTGTTACTTTTAGTCCCTTACTTGGTTTAACAAATACAGGTTTTCCATCCGATAATTTAATTTGCTCACCATAACTTACCCAGTATGGGAGTGGAATAATCACTTCATCTCCCTGATTTAGCAAGCACTGTGCTATAGCATATAAAGCAAATTTTCCACCAGTTGTAACGGCAACATTATCACTCGTAAAGTTAGTGTTGTAATCTTTGTTAGTAACCTCTGCTACTTTTTCCCTCAATTCCTTTATACCTAATACAGGAGTATATGAATCTGCTTTTCCATCATTAATTGCAACAATAGCAGCATCTCTTATATTCTTAGGTGTTTGAAAATCAGGTTCTCCTACCGTTAAATTAATTACATCAATTCCTTCAGCACGCATTGCATTAGCTCTAGTTGATAGTGCAAGCGTTGCAGATGGTTGTATATTTTTAGCTCTTTGTGAAATTTGCATAGATAACTGCCTCCAAATTATATGTTTTGAATGGATTTTATGATCTTTCCAGTTTTAAAACTTATCAAGTCATAACAAATATTATTTTGATTATTCAAATATGTCACTTCCCAAGCAGGTTTGTTATTTACCAATCCTAAGGAAGTTTTTGTTATCTTTTTAGGATTTCTTTCTACCCTAACGATATTCTTAGCTTTATTTACAGAAATTCCTTTATTTTGTGCATATATATTTACTTTTTTGCCATTTTGAGAAGCAATAACATATACCTCTTGACCACGCGCATTTGTTCCGTAAATAGTGTAATAAGTCTGTTTTCTATTAAATACATAAAAGTCTTCAACTTTTCTTACGTTACCATATTTCTTAGCCACCAAATAAGCTTCTTTTTTTGCTTGAGCTTGCGGGCTTTGAGCTTTTGCGTAACCTAAAATTATTAAAAGAACAATAATAATAATTGTACTCCAAAAATAAAATTTCTTATTTATCTTTGAATCATGTTTTCTTCTCAATTTTCTCACCAAAATTTCTATTTGATTCTATACTATTAAATCATTAGTATCTGAGCAATATTATACAATAAAAAAAGCAAACTTTAAAATTCAAAATTAATAAAATATGTGTAAAAAGCTCATATTTTCCCTTTATTCACCAAAAAATAAAGTAATTTCTTTTAGTAAATCATCAATTTTCAAACTTTTAAGATTAACTCCATCTGGAAACGAACTAATAAATTTTTCCCCATAGTTTTTATTGGCAATTCTTGAATCAAGTAATACAAATATTCCTTTATCTTTAGGCGTTCTTATTAATCTTCCCCACCCTTGTTGCAATCTTAAAATTGCCTCTGGTAAAGCTAAATTATAAAATGAATTAATCCCTTTCTTCTCTAATTTTCTATACCTAGCTTTATTAAGGACAGTATCTGGGGACTGGAACGGCAATCGTGTGACTATTACCATCTCTAAATTATTTTCAGGTAAATCAATACCTTCCCAAAAAGCGCCTGCTCCTAATAAAATTTTTCCTTCTCCTAGCATAAATCTCTTTTTAATTTTTTCTACACTACCAGTTATACCTTGCGCTAAAATCTCACGTTTACTTCCAATTTTCTTAACTAACTTAGGATAAACTGATTCAATTATTTCTAATGAATTAAATAATATCATTGTCTGTCTATTATTATTCAGCAATATTTTCTCTAAATCACGAGATAAATACTCTATGTATTCTTTTTTTGAAATCGACGTTATATCCGGAGTATCTTTTAAAATATAGGCTCTAGTTTGTTTGCTATAATCAAAAATATTATCGTATTTCTTAATCTTAACCTGACCATTAAGATCTAATTGTCTAAACATGTAACCCCTAGTTTCTTTCATAGCTAGATTTGCACCTACCAGCAAAACTGTAGAAAATTTTTGATATACCTTATTATTTAAGAAGTTCTCACCATCTAACATGATAAAATTCAAACGTAAATGTCCATTTTCTTGTTTATATGGATATGTCAACCAGATAAACTCTGTTTCCAATTCATCTTCCAATCTATTTAAATCTAGATATGACCAACTTTTCATTTCGCTTAATAAAAGATTAAGTAACTTTTGATAATCATTTATTAACTGAATTTCATCCAATCCTAATCTCCCAGTAACAATGGCCATGCTATACTTTTGAGAGAATTTATTTTGAAGCCTTTTTAAATTTCTTAAAGCTTTCTCAATTTTTTTGAATATAAATAAATTTGCCTTAATCATTCCTCTAAGATTCAAAGGTTTTATCGGAACTTCAACATATACATCTGATGCTTTGTTCATATTTGAATTAAGATAAGTCATAAAAATTTCTCTTAGATTCATTATTTCATAGTCTATAGTTTGAATTGGTCTTATTAACTCAGTATATTGTGCTTTAGTAATAAAATTTATCTCTACCAAGTCTCTAAATGAAAAAGATAATTGTGATTCCATTTTTACTAGTAATGAATCAGAAATTATTTTTATTTGATCAAAATCTATTGTTTTTCTGTTTTCTTTAAGCAAATTATCGTTCAGGTGCTGTGCTTCATCAACTATTAATACTGTGTCATTTCCACCTAATTTATCAACATGACTTAATAAATAAGCATGATTTGTAATAATTATATTCGCATGTCTTCTCAAAATTTCTTGCCGCTTTAAAAAGTCTACTGAATAAAATGTACTTTTTTTATTCAGTCCTCTTATCCCATGATGCTCTATTTGTGCAAAAATTGTATCTTGCATACTCAATAAGTTAAGTTCTTCCATATCGCCAGTTGAAGTTTCCATAAGCCAAACTAATAAAGTCATCTGTATTTGAGTAGCCTTTTTTGACTGAGGAATAGATAAACTTTGGTAGAATTTATCTATATCAATATAATGCTGGCTTCCCTTTAAATTCACAATATTCAAATTAAAAGGAATAACTTCTTTTAACATTGATATATCCTTATCTATTAACTGATTTTGTAAAGTTGTAGTAGCAGTACTTATTACAACTCTTTCTTCAGTAGCTTTATATGCAATAGGCATTAGATAGCCTAATGTTTTACCAATCCCAGTTGCAGCATCATATACATATTTTTTTGATATTTTTTCATTCAAGTCATTATTAATATCATCCATCATTTTTATTTGACTAGAACGCCATTCCAAGACTTCAGAAAAAAGATTTTGCTTTTCATCCTTTGTTTCAGGATATTCTTGTTTTGATATTTTTTCGTCTATGAGTTTAGGCCTTTTTAAGACAATATCTTCTACAACCATTAAATCATTAGGTAACTTCTCTTCTCTATCCTTTTTATTAAGGTATACTTCATTAAAAAATTCACCTGTCTGAGCAATTAAAGAATCGCCCATCTTAGCTAACCTTTGCAATAGAATTAAGGGAAAATTTTCAATTCTCTTTTTTAAATTAATTAATAATTCAGCTGTTGCTTTAGTATCACTATCCGCTTTATGAGGATGTATATGAGAAAGTTGTAGATACTTACTAATATCTATTAACCTATATGAGACTAATGTTGGATAAATTATTTGTGTCAGTTGAACTGTATCCATCATTGGTAATTCCAATTCTGGGTACCCAGCTCTTTCCAATTCAGAACTCAAAAAACTATAATCAAAGTTCACGTTATGCGCTACAAAAGTTGTATTCTGCAACATCGCATAAATTGTTCCTGCAACTTCATCGAAATATGGCGCGTACCGTACATCTTTATCTTTTATTCCTGTAAGTTTCTTTACTTCAACTGGAATAGGCATTCCTGGATTTATTAAGGTAGAAAAATGATTTACAATTTTATTTGATTGTACAAAATCACAGCTAAATTGAATTATTTTATCGCTACCATCTTGTTTAGGACCTGTAGTTTCTAAATCAACCACTGCATATATTCTTTCTTTTATCATTAATCTCACCTTCATTGCTAAAAATTCTCAATCAACTTAATCTTAGCATAATTTCCTATTACCAGTATACATACTTTACTGTTCCAAGTACTTTTTACAGATACCTACTCCCTATTTCTTTATCTAAATTTAAAAATATTCTTTTAAAAATCCCTAGCTATATTATTGTTTATATCATTAATAACATGTATAATTACACTGTTTGTACTACTTATAGAGGTATATAAAAATTCGAAGGGAGAAGAGTGATTTGCATATATTTCATGATGCTAAGGGTTCTAGTCATGCAAAAATTATTTTAATTGGTGAACATGCTGTCGTATATGGTCATCCAGCAATCGCTCTGCCATTAAAAACCGTAACCGCAACTGCAAGTATTAAAGTTATACCATCATCAAGTGAACAAACTATTACAAGTTCTTACTATGATGGTTCAATTGATGATATGCCTAAAAATATGCTCGGCATTAAGAAACTAATTTTAAAATTAGTTTCTGACTTACGTATAGAAAATGGATTTGAGTTACATTTATCCAGTCAATTACCCGCAGAAAGAGGTATGGGATCCTCAGCTGCCGTTGCAATTTCTATTATTCGTTGTTTTTACAACGCTACCGACACTAGAATTAATCATAAAAAACTATTATCATACGCTGATATTGCTGAAAAAGTTACTCATAACAATCCTAGTGGTTTAGATGCTACAACTAGTGCTAGCGATAATCCTATCTGGTTAATTCGTAATAAAGAAATTACACCTATTCCAATTAACCTGGATGCTTATCTACTAATTAGTGATAGTGGTATTAAAGGTCAAACAAGTGAAGCAATAAAAATTGTTAAAGATCAACTTAATACAGACGAAATATCAACTTCATCAAAGTTAGCTGCATTAGGTAGATTAGCACAAACCACTAGAGATCAACTGGCTAATAATGATATAGTAGGACTCGGAAAAACATTTACTTTAGCCCAAAAAGATTTGATTTCTTTAGGTGTCAGCACTCCTAAATTAGATAATCTTATTAATATAGCACTTAAAAACGGTTCACTAGGCAGTAAACTTACTGGTGGTGGTCGTGGTGGATGTTTTATCAGTTTATTGAAGACAAAAAAAGAGGCAGAAGTACTTGCTAAAATTTTAAATCAACACGGGGTTACTAAAAATTGGATAGAGCCCCTATCGAATCTTTAGGAGGAATTTATCGTGTCCAATCATGCCACTGCACGAGCACACACAAATATTGCATTAATTAAATATTGGGGAAAAAAAGATACAGAGTTTATTCTACCTATGAATAATTCTTTATCACTAACTTTGGATCATTTCTATACTGATACTTCAGTTACTTTTGATTCAAGTTATACTAAAGATACTTTTATTCTGAATGGAAAAGAAATTCCTAACGAAAATGTGCATAAATTTTTGAATATCGTTCGAGAAAAAGCTGGTATTTCAGAATTCGCCAAGGTTAACTCAACTAATCATGTTCCTACAACTGCTGGATTAGCATCTTCCGCTTCTGCTTTTGCTGCATTAGCTGCTGCTGCAAGTAAAGCTAGTGGTATGAATTTATCTCGTCGCGATTTATCTCGTTTAGCTAGACGTGGATCGGGATCAGCTACTCGCTCTATTTATGGCGGTTTTGTTGAATGGCAAGCAGGTGATAATGATCTAAATTCTTATGCTGTTCCATTTATTGAAAATGTGTCTTGGGACATAAAAATGATTGCAGTTGTTATAAATAGTAAACCTAAAAAAATAACTTCGCGTGCTGGTATGCAAACTGTTGTTAATACTTCTCCTTATTATAATTCTTGGATAAAAGAGGCTAACCGCTCTATTCCATTGATGAAAGAAGCTATTAGCAAACAAGATTTTACCACTATGGGTGAATTAGCCGAAGAAAATGCTATGAAGATGCATGCTTTAAATTTAAGTGCTCATCCTCATTTTAGTTATTTTTCTCCTGAAAGTATTCAAGTTATGAATCTTGTAGAAGAATTACGTTCAATGGGAGTTGAATGTTATTACACCATGGATGCTGGTCCAAATGTTAAAATTATTTGTCTAGGAAAAGATACTGCTAGTATCACTTCCTTTTTACAAAAAAATCTTCCTAACACTGAAGTTTTAGTTTCTTCAGCGGGACCAGGTGTACAATATCTTGATTAATTTACAAAGAAAGGTTATGATGTTTTGATTTCTGTCAAAGCTCCAGGAAAATTATACATTGCTGGTGAATATGCTGTTGTTGAAACTGGACAACCAGCTATTCTAGTGGCTTTAGATCAATTTGTATATGTAAATTTAGAAAAGAGTAATGATTTAGGGTCAATCATTTCTAAACAATATAAAGAAAATTCTTTATATTGGAAACGAGAAGGTAATCAAATTATTTTTGATAATCGAGACAATCCATTTCATTATATTTTATCTGCTATTAATTTAGTCGAAGAATATGCCCAAAGTCTAGGTAAAAAAATGGAATTCTATCATCTAAAAATTGATAGTGAATTAGATAGTCCTGATGGAAAGAAATATGGACTTGGTTCTTCTGCTGCGGTCACTGTAGCAACTATTAAAGCTCTATCTGAATTTTATGAACTAAATTTATCAAAAGAGCATCTTTTCAAACTAGCTTCCATTGCTCATTTAAATGTTCAAGGAAATGGTTCTTTAGGGGATATCGCTGCTAGTGTCTACGGTGGTTGGATAGCTTATCATTCTTTCGATAAAGAATGGCTTAAAGTCGCTCAAAGATCCTATACAATTTCCGAACTTTTAGATTTAAATTGGCCTAATTTGAAAGTTACTCAATTGACTCCACCTGATAACTTAAATCTTCTAATAGGTTGGACTGGATCTCCTGCATCAACTTCACATCTAGTAGATGCAGTTGCTCTTCATAAGGCTAATAATCAAAATAAATACAATCATTTTTTAGAAAATAGTTGGAAATGTATCGATACAATGATTACTGGTTTTAAGGAAAATTCTCTATCCAAAATTCAAGAATCATTAATATATAATCGTGAATTACTCCGAAATTTAGCTAGTTTGAGTTCTGTAGAAATCGAAACTCCCCTACTAACTAAACTTATCACTTCTGCAGAAAAATTTGGTGGAGCAGCAAAAACTTCTGGTGCTGGTGGAGGAGATTGTGGTATTGTTCTAATTGATAAATCTATGAATGTTGAGCCATTATTTACTTATTGGAAAGAAAATGGAATAGTCCCATTATCATTGCACGTTTATCAAGATTAATTACAGGAGATTATTATGAAAATTCATCAACATCGCAAAAATGAACATCTTTCTTTAGCTGAAAAATTTTTTAAAACTCAATCATCTAATCAGTTAGATGAAGTTCAATTAATTTATAGTAACTTACCTGAGTTAAATTTATCAGATATAGATATAAGAAGTACGCTAGTTGGTAAAGATATTCCTGTCCCCTTTTTTATTAACGCAATTACTGGAGGAAGTCCACAAACTGATGATATAAACTATAAATTAGCAACTGTTGCTGCTAAAACAAATATACCTATGGCCTGTGGCTCTCAAAGTATTGCTTTAAAATATCCTAGTTTATCACCAAATTTCAGTAAAATAAGGCAACTAAATCCAAATGGCTTTTTGTTAGGTAACCTTGGAGCCGGCCATTCTTACTCAAACTTCAATGTTGCTCAACAAATGATTGATGCTAATGCAATGGAACTGCATCTTAATGTTTCTCAAGAATTAGTCATGCCTGAAGGCGATACTGAATTTATGTGGAAAGATAATATTCGTGAAATAGTTAATAATTCATCATTTCCTTTACTTGTTAAGGGTGTTGGACAAGGATTAACTCCTATAACTATTAAAGAATTAGCTGATATTGGTGTTAAGTATATCGATCTTTCTGGCAAGGGTGGTACTAATTTTATAGAAATTGAAAATCGTCGCCGTAAACAAAAAGAATTAGCATTTTTGCAAGATATTGGTATGACTACTGCTCAATCCTTAGTAGCTGCTAAACTTGTAGATGAAGACATTTCTTTCACTGCCTCTGGTGGAATTAGAAATTCTCTTGATATAGTAAAATGTTTAGTTTTAGGAGCTGACAATGTTGGTATTTCTGGCCTATTTTTACATATTTTATTACGTCAAGGAACTGAGAGTTTAATTGAATATATAACTAATTTAAAAGTTGAAATTAAAAAAATTATGTTGATGCTAGGTTGTAAAACTATTGACGACTTACATAAATTACCAGTAATTTTAAGCTCTGAGTTATTAGTTTTTAAAAAGCAAATGACTGAGTTATTAAAAAATAAAGGTTGGGATTAAAAATCTCAACCTTTATTTTTTATACGCATATTTTGTCAAAAATAATTGAAACAACAATTCTGGATTCTGACTACTTGTTTTTAACTTTTCTTCTATTTCGGCCAAACCTAAGTAAGCAGATTTCAAACTATTATTGCTAAATTTACGAGCATTCTGCATAGCTAACTTCACTCTAAAGGGATGAACTTTTAAAGTTGAGGCAATACTTCCTTGATCATAGCTATGCTTCTGTAATATTTTAACTTGTAAAAGTAATCTAAATTGTCCAATTAAGATCGCATTTATTTTTAATGGCTCTTCTTTTTGTTCTAAAAGTTCATGATATAATTCAAATGCTTCTTTTATCTTTTTATCACGAACAAAATCTACCAAATCAAAAACATTTTGTTCCAGCGATTTTGTAACTAATCCATCTACCTCACTAACTGTAATCTTTTTAGTATCAACAGTTGCTATTATTAGTTTAGAAAGTTCATTCATTATTTTAGAGAAATTAGCATTGGTTAATTGAATTAATCTGTCTATTGCTCTTTTTTCAATTATAACTTTTTTCTCATCACAATATTTTATAAGATATTGTCTTATCTCAGATTCATTCAATGAGGAAGTATTCACTATTTCAGCTTTTGACTTTAACTCTTTAACTACTTTCTTACGTGAATCTAACTTCTCATAACTTGCTAATACTACTAACAAAGTATCTGGAGAAGGATTTTGCAAATATCCTATCAATTCATTTACATCTTGTTCGATAGAATGTTTCTTTGTATCCCCTGTTAAAAAATATGGATGAGTAATAATCACCAATCTTTTTTCACTAAAAAAAGGAGCAGAAATTGCATCTGCTATTGCGGTTGCAATCGAAGTAGTTTCCATATCATAAATTGCGGCATTAAATTCCCTATCACTTTCAGGAATATAGTTCCAAAATAATTCTTTAACTTTATTATTAAGATATGTATCTTCCCCTAAAACTAAATAAACATTTTTTAGACTATTATTTTCTATTTCTTTGCGCAACTCATCTACTTTCACTTTTCTATCTCACTTTCTAATTAATATTTTTCCATATTTAGTACTCATACAAAATTTGTCTTTAGACACATTTACTATTTTTATCATTCCCTTATCGGAAGTCATTAAATATGGAATACCATTTGCATTTAATGTCCTCAATGTTTCAATATTAGGATGCCCATACCTATTATTAAGACCTACCGAAATAATAGCATATTGAGGTTTTAAACTTTTTACAAATTGATCTGCAGTTGATGTTTTACTCCCGTGGTGTCCTACTTTTAAAATATCACACCGTAAATCAGGGTACTTTTCTATTACTTTTATTTCATTTTCTTGATCTAAATCACCCGTAATTAAAAAAATTAGCCTGCCCATAGTATATTTTAGAACTATAGAATCTTTATTTTTTCCTTTTCCTTCAACAAATGGATGTAAAATATCTATTCTTTCTTTAGAAAAATCACTAGTATCAGTAATAGGCTCTACCACTTTATCATTACAGATATTCGATTCATTCAATCTTTTATTAAAACTTGATAATTTCTCCATTCCTAAAGGAACCAAAATTTTTTTGATCTTTATTTTTTGACTAATACTTGGAAAATTACCAACATGATCTGCATCTTGATGTGTTAAATAAAGCTTATCTATCGAATTAATTCCTTTACTTAACAGATAATTGACTATAACCCTTTCGCCACTAGTCTGACTTGCCCTACTTCTCCATTTTTCATGCTTAAAACTAACTTTTCCACCTGTATCTACTAAAATTACTTGATTATTATTTTTTTCTCTGATTAGAGTAGCATCACCTTGTCCGATGTCAAAGTAAACTAATTCGCCTTTATTTCGATGTATTTGACTATATGAAAAAATATATACCAATACTTGTAGATAAATAATTACATTTTTTCTCCTGCTAACTTCTAAACAGATCATAAGTGACAGTAATAGTATAACTACCGTTAGATCCGGTTTCCCAAAAGTTATCATAGGTGAACTATCTGCTAATTTCTCAAAGAAGATCGAAATTAAAAACAAAATAGTATTACTAATTTTTGAAAAGACATTTAATAGTACTCCTACTATTGTAAATGGTAGAATTATATATTCAAAAATTGGAATAATGCATATAGATAGAAAAGTAGTTAGTACATTCCATTGATATGTATGCCATAACATTAATGGTATACTATATCCACTCATCTTTATACCAATCTTTATGCTATTTTCTTCCTCATTTAGAATTAAAACTAACGTCAACAAATAGCTTAACTGCATCCCCATAGTAAATAATATCATTGGCGAATATAATAGGTTTATAATTATTGTCAATGACCATGAAGTTAATTTATCTATCTTTATTGATAAAAAATATCTACTAAATATAGGTATCCATACCATAAATACTGCACGTATAATACTTGATGAAGAACCTGCTAAAATCATATATATGGGAAGACAAATGATCAACCATATATCTACCGTCTCTGCTGTTATTCGTAGTATTTGTGCTAATTTTTGCAAAATTTTCACTAAATAAAAAACATGCATTCCTGATAAACTGAAAAGATATAATAAGCCTAATTCTTTGATACTACTATTTATATCATTAAATCCATCATCTCTATACCCTACTATTAAGGCTGTTGAATATCCTCGTAAATACTTGGGAAATAATTGCAGATAACATATTATACTTTTTCTTAAATCATGTAATTTACATAAAAGTTTATATTTAGAGGGAACTTTATTATTTTCTAAACTTATATGTTTAACAGTTAAACCATTATATATCTTTTTACTTTGACAAAATTTTTTATAATCAAATTCATTTTCATTAGTAGGAGGAGAAATTCCTTTAATTTTTCCTGTTACAGTATATACATCACTATTTATTTGTTTTTTTAAATAATTCTGTTCTGCTTTAGATTTTAAATAATAATAAGTACATATCTGTTGTTTTCCTTCTAACCATCTTCCTGTTAATGTCAGTAAATCTCCGTTAACTTTTATATTATCTGCATATACCAAAATATGCTGGTTTTTAACACTTAATTCTTGTTTTATTTCTCTACTTTTACTACATTGATAGTAATTAAAAATATATGTTATACATCCTAGGCACCATATTAAACAAATGTTTACTATACAAATACTTTTAGTACATAAAATCCTCAAACAAATTAAACATAGTACCACTATAAAAATATAATTGAATTCAAAAAATAGTAATTCAATAACCACTAAAAGAATTGCACAGAAAAAAATAACAATCCTGTACAATAATTTTTATTCCTAATTTTCTGCAATATTTATTGAAACTGTATTTAAATACTTAGGTTCAACTTTAACTTGTTCAACTGCTACTTTTTTTCGTTTCAATAATCTTATCGCATAATCGTCATTATGATAATTACGCATATAATATATTTTCTTTATACCTGCTTGTAACAATGATTTAGTACATTGTAAACAAGGAAAATCTGTAACATAAATTTCTGCCCCATCTGTTGGAATTCCAAATTTTGAACATTGTAATACTGCATTCATTTCTGCGTGAATTGTTCGTAAACAGTGTCCATCAACAACGTAACAACCTACGTCAATACAATGATCATCACCAGAAACAGCTCCGTTGTATCCTCCAGCAATTACACGCTTATCCCTAACTAAAATTGCTCCAACTGATAATCTTTCGCATGTTGATCTTAATGAAAGCAATACTGCTTGTAACATAAAATACTGATTCCAAGGTATTCTTTTATCGGTCATAAAATTCACCATCCAAATATGTTTTTATTTAGTATAACATAGTTTAAACTGTTAATTTATCTGAGATTGCAGCAAATGTTTTATCTCCTATACCGGAAACATTCTTTAGTTCATCAATTGTTTTAAATTTGCCGTGCTCATCGCGATATGAAATAATCAGCTCAGCTTTCTTGTCTCCTATTCCATTCAATTGGGTTAACTGTTCTTTAGTAGCAGTATTAAGATTTATTTTATTGTTATCTTCAGCCACTTCGGTTGTATTGTTATTACTTGTATCACTACTCATAGTGTCTTCCGATTGTAATTCTATAATTACATCACCAGTATAGTTTTCTCCTTGCTTAGGCACATAAATCATCATTTGATCACTTAATTTATGTGCATAATTAAGCTTACTAACATCCGCATTATTTTCTAACCCTCCAGCTTGTTGAATAATATAAGCTAGTCTTTGATTTGATTTTGCTTTATACAAACCTGGATGTTTAACAGCTCCTTTAATATCTACAAATATTTCCTTCCTAGTCACACTAGATTTAACTTGCCGCACAGATGTAGAAACTTTACTTATTTGAGATGTACTGCTACTAGATATTTCAAAAGTATCACTATCTGAGTGTCTAGTAGGTAAAACAAAAATTAATGTTACAATTATTGCTATTACAATGGTTACTATTTGCCATTTATTATTTTCTAGAAACTCTTGAATTTTTTCTTTTATCTCTTCTTTCATCACTTATTCCTTTCTTAAGTTCCCTCTAAGATTAATAAATACGCAAAAAAAAATTTTTTTCAAAAAAATACAAAAAAACAAGCCTCCATTGAGACTTGTTTAAAATATAAATTACATTTCATTAGGAGCTTTTACACCTAATAAACGTAAGGATTCTTTTAATGTAGTAGCAACACTTTGTACTAATGCTAATCTTGCATTCTTTTCAGCATCATCATTCAAAATTCTAGAATGTGCATAGTATTTATTAAATGCTTTCGCTAAATGAATTGCATATTTTGCAACAACAGAAGGTTCATATTCACTAACAGCTTTCTTTACTGTTTCAGGGAAAGCAGCTAATAAACGTAATGTTTGCCATGCTTCTGGATCACTAATTTCTAAGTTATCAGAATTTAATTCTAAATCGCCTGCTTTACGTAATATACTCATGGCACGAGCATGTGAGTATTGTACGTATGGTCCAGTTTCTCCTTCAAAACGAACAACTTCATCTAAGTTAAAGTCGAAACTGTTAATTCTTTCATTCTTCAAATCATGGAAGACAACAGCACCTACACCTACTGCTTCTGCCACTTCTTCCTTGTCAGCAAGGTTTGGATTCTTTTCTTCGATTTGCTTATTAGCTAATTTAACAGCATCATCTAAAACTTCTTCTAATAAAATTACACGTCCAGAACGAGTAGATAACTTCTTACCACCGGATGTAATTAATCCAAATGGAATATGATGAATATCATCTGACCAGTCGTATCCCATTTCTTTTAAAACAGCTTTCAATTGCTTAAAATGGTTAGTTTGTTCTTGACCTACTACGTATAATGATTGTACGAAATCATATGTACGGTAACGATATAATGCAGCAGCTAAATCACGAGTAATATATAGTGTTGCTCCGTCTGTTTTTCTAATTAAAGCAGGGTTTAAATCGTATTTTTCTAAATCTACAATTTCTGCCCCTTGACTTTCTTTTAATAATCCCTTTTCTTGAAGCAAGTCTGTAATTTCATCCATTTTATCATTATAGAATGCTTCACCATTATATGAATCAAAAGTAATATTTAAGCGATCATATACTTCAGTAAATTTCTTTAGAGATTCTTCACGGAACCATTTCCAAAGTTTAAGTGCTTCTTCATCACCATCTTCTAACTTTTTAAACCATTCACGTGCTTCTTCATCTAATTCAGGATTATTAACATCTTCTTCATGGAAACGAACATAATACTTCAATAAATTATTGATTGGGTCAGCTTTAACTTCTTCTTCACTTCCCCATAGTTTATATGCAACAATTAATTTACCAAATTGTGTTCCCCAATCACCTAAATGATCTATTTTTATTGGCTTATAATTTACTTTTTCAAGTAATAATGCTAAAGAATTACCGATAACTGTAGAACGTAGATGTCCCATTGACATTGGCTTTGCAATATTAGGTGAAGACATATCAATAGGAACATTTCCACCATGACCTAAATCTTGGTTACCATAAGCAGAACCTTCAGATAAAACTTCAGATAATATATCTTTACTGAATTCTTTTTTATCTAAAAAGAAATTTACATATGGTCCTACTGCTTCTACCTTTTCAAATCCTGTTTGATCAATCTTTTCAACCAATTCACTAGCTATCATTTGTGGTGCTTTACGTAATACTTTTGATAATACAAAAGCAGGAAATGCATAATCCCCTAAATTAAGTGTCTTAGGTTTTTCTATCTTAGCTAAAATATCTTCTTGTGATAATTTTCCATCAACAGCTTGTTCAATAACTTGAGCAACTTTAACTTTATAATCCATGTTGTCCTCCCATATAAAAATAAAAAAACTCCTGCATAATAATATGCAAGAGACGAGAAATTCCCGCGGTACCACTCTACTTGATTAGTAATCCACTCAAAAAATATTAAATTGTTATTCTAAGAAACGCGATTCATTTACTTCCATTATCCAACTCACACCAACTTGGACTCGCTTAGAACTTTCATAAACTACTAATTTCTATCATAGAATAGTCAAAACCACAGGGAAAACTCATTCTCTGTTATAAATCATAATAAACTACTGAAGACATGATAACAAAACTTAATCTATAGGTCAATCTATCTATGATTTTTTTATTTATTTCTTGAAATTTACTGAAGTTTAATTTAATATGTAAGAAAATTTTCTATTTTTGGAGGTTTCACATGAGCTACTCGACCCTATTATTTGATATTGATGATACCTTATTAGATTTTCATGCTACTGAAAATCGAGCTCTAGAATTACTTTTTGAAAAGCATGGAATTGAATTAACTGATACTGTAAAAGATAATTATGTAAAATTTAATCAAAGTCTATGGAAAAAATTAGAATTGGGAGAAATTAGTAGACAAGAACTCATGACTAATCGTTTTACTACTTTCTTTAAAAAGGAATTTAATCTTAATATCGATGGACTTAGTTTGAATAGAGAATACTTAGAGTTCTTATCAACTGGTACTGATACTATTCCTGGAGCAAAAGATTTACTTTCTACTTTAAAAAAATCTGGGCATAAATTATACGTCGTTACAAACGGTATAGATTTTGTTCAAGAACGTCGTTTACGCAACACCGGATTCAATTCGTTTTTTGATGATATCTTTATTTCTCAAAAAATTGGCTATCAAAAACCAGATGCTAGATTTTTTAAGAACGTATTTAATGAGCTATCTGAATTCAATCCTGATGATACGCTTATTATTGGTGACTCACTTACATCTGACATTCAAGGTGGGCACAATGCTAACATAGACTCTATTTGGTACAATCCTAAATTATCTCCTATCGATAAGAAAATTACCCCTACTTATCAAGTAAATAAATTACAGGATATTTTACAAATTGTTGGTTAATTGTCTTGCATATTCAAATAAAATTTGCTAATATTCTTAGGATAATTAGTAATATAAGGAGATTTTTATGGAAACTAAGTTTGAAATTGGCGATCGCGTTAAATGTAAAAAATTTGCTTCTTTAACTCATGATTTTATCGGTACAATTGAAAAAATTTATGAAAATTCTGCAA
Source organism: Ligilactobacillus sp. MP3 (assembly GCF_024436335.1). Taxonomy (NCBI): domain Bacteria; kingdom Bacillati; phylum Bacillota; class Bacilli; order Lactobacillales; family Lactobacillaceae; genus Ligilactobacillus; species Ligilactobacillus sp. MP3. The sequence continues at coordinate 236,569 of NZ_JANFQI010000002.1, read as the reverse complement.
TGGTTACAATTGTAGAACATGATAAAGCAGACTCTGTTGTAGTAACTGATTTTCATAATCGTGCTGTAGTTCGCCTTTCTGATATGAAAAAAGTAGCAGCTTAATATATACTGACATTGATAAATTTTTATGTTATACTTATCAATGTCTTGCGGGTATAGTTTAGTGGTAAAACTTCAGCTTCCCAAGCTGGTGTCGCGAGTTCGATTCTCGTTACCCGCTTATTAATTTATCAAGTCTTTGACGCATTACTAGTGATACTCATTATCCATTAAGGTCTGAAAGAGTACCCAGAAAATTTAATGTAATTATGGAAAATAAGCTCATCTAATCCTTTTTCTAGAGAATAGATGAGCTTTTATTCTATCTCTAATTAATATCTCCATATCTATCACTAATATAGTTTTCAATTATAGATACAAAGGCTTTAACGGATGGAGTTTGCTGTTTCTTCTGATGTGTTACTAAACATATTGTTCGATAAAAATGTTCACTAAAAATATATCTATTAACATTTCCACTTAAATTTTGTAAAGCAAGCTCTGGTAAAATTCCTAGTCCCAAACCACTTTCTACCATCGCTATAATTGAAGCATCATCTATACTATACTGTAGTGAATTGACAGAAACATTATATGTATCCAAAGCTCTTTTGGTATCTCTATCATAATCAATTTGTTGTAAAATAAATTTTTCGTTCTTTATATCATCTCTTGTAATTGATTTTCCCCTATGAAGTTTAAAGTCTTGTGGCGTAATGCAATATATTGGGTCTTTATATAATGGGATAACTTCTAAATTTTCTTCAATTGGCAATGCACTAAAACCTATATCAAGTATCCCTAATTTAACTTGTTCAACAACATCATTAAAATTTCCCTGCCAAACCGTTACTTCTATATCAGGATAAATATTTTTAAATTTATTTATTATGTCTGGCAACCAATTAATGCATACACTACTAAATGCTCCTATTCTTACACGTCCTTTATTTAATCCATTAATTAGAGCAGCCTCTTCGTTTAAAGTAGCCTCAGCATTCAAAATATCTTGAATAAGCGGTAATACCCTTTGACCATTAGGTGTGAGTCTTACGCCACTTCTACTCCTAACAAACAGTGAGAATCCTAAATCTTTCTCTAAACTATTAATTGAATGACTAATTGCTGAAGGTGTAACTTGTAATTGTTTAGCAGCAGCAATAAATGTTTTTTGTCTAGCAACTTCACTAAAAACTTCGTAACTAAAATTTGTCATATTATTTAATCCTCATTACTAAAATTTGCTTTTATGTTACATTTAATTTCTTACTTATTCAAGACGTAAACTCAAGATAATGTTATAATTACTTTAAAATCTTTAGAAAGGTGTGAGTGCTATCATTATTTTTATTACTCATCCATTATGGATTATTGCAATTATTTTCTTTGCTAACTTGATAGCAGCTATTTGGACAGTTTTTCGTGAAAAACGAGATATTGCAACCACATGGGCTTGGTTATTAGTTTTAACATTACTACCTATAATCGGCTTCACTTTGTACCTTTTCGCTGGTAGAAAGATTTCTAATGAACAAATTTTCAGTATGAAGAAGGAACAACAGGAACAAATTACCAAGTTAGCTAATGAACAAAAAAGCCTCTGGAATAAACATTCCCTAATTCCATCTGAAAAAACTACTGATACTGGTCGTGCACTAATTCATTTTTTCCTTGAATCAGAAGATGCTTTTATAACTCAAAATAATCAAGTAGAAATTTTTACTGATGGAAAAGAAAAATTTGAATCTCTTCTTCGTGATATAAAGAATGCTAAACACCATATTCACATCGAATACTATTCTTTTATCGCTGATGATATTGGTAATAAAATACTGAAAGCTCTAGAAGAAGCTGCTGCTCGGGGAGTAGAAGTTAGAGTTTTATACGATTTATTTGGTTCACACGGTACTACCTACAAATTCTTCAAACATTTAGAAGAACTCGGAGGGTATGCTCAAGCCTTTATTTCAGCATCTAAGGCGTTAATTTCGACACCTAGGCTAAACTACCATGATCACCGAAAACTTGTTATTATAGACGGTAATATTGGCTATATCGGTGGGTTTAATATTGGAGATCAATACTTAGGAAAGTCCCCAAAGTTTGGTTACTGGCGCGATACTCATCTTCGTATCAAAGGATTTGCCCTTTTTGAAATGCAAGCACGTTTTTCAATGGATTGGAATACTACTTGTCGGAAAACTAAAAAACCCCGTTTAGATATTTCAACTAAAAAATATATGCCTATGGATTCTAACGAACAAGCCAATGGCTCTACCAGAATACAAATTGTTTCTTCGGGACCAGATAGTGAGCGTCAATCAATTAAACGTGGATACCAATATATCATTGCAAATGCTAAAGATTATGTTTATATCCAAACTCCTTACTTAATTCCTGACGATTCAGTCCTCGAAGCCCTTATTATTTCTGCTAAAGCTGGTACTGACGTGCGTATTATGATTCCATGTATGCCTGATCATGTTTTTGTTTACAGAGCTACTCAATTCTATGCCAAGTACTTAGTTGAAAATGGAGTTAAAGTTTACCAGTATGATAATGGCTTCCTACATGCTAAAACTGTTGTTTCTGATGACCACATTTCTTCTGTTGGTTCTGCTAATATGGACTTTCGTAGTTTCAAGCTTAATTTTGAAGGCAATGCTTTCTGTTATGACGATAAATTAGCAAAAGATTTAAAAGATATTTTCTTAAAAGATTTAGATAACTGTACAGAATTGACTACTGAGTTCTTTGATAATCAATCTAGTTGGTTAAAATTTAAGCAATATTTCTCAAGATTACTTTCTCCAACTTTATAATTATCTTCAGCTAAAATACCCTCTAATATGCTATATTGCATACTTAGAGGGTATTTTTACTGTGAAGTTAAATTAATTTTTCTAAATGTTTTTGTATATAAGCTGCTACTGCATTTGCCAATACGTTCAATTTTAATAATTCAAATAACTTTGCACGTACTAACTCGATAACCGAACAAACTAGATAAATACATAAACTAAAAATTATAATTTTCCCAATAAACATGACAGGCGTATTTAGAGCTATATCAGCAAATCTATCTTTAAATAAATACTCCGCTACAAAGGGATGAATATGTATCAAATATACTCCAAATGTCAATGGGGCAAATAATTTTACTCCTTGTATAATTCTAGAGTTCAGTGATAACTTACTAAAAATATTTAATAATGCTATCCCCATAAATAACATTGTAGGTGCAGGATAATTTATTAGAACACGTCCATGTGATTGTTCTCCACCTAACAATAGGAAAACTGCAAAAGAAAGGATTGCCATTGAAAAATACACTGTTTTATCGTGTTTCCAAAATTTCCAACCATACAATTTAATATATCCACCAATTAAATATAAAATTATTAATCATGGTGCACTATATCCACTCTGGAGGCTTAAGAAGGTTTTAGCCCTAAAAATGAAAGTTTCCCCAAAAGAACATACCAATATTAATGTTATTAATAACTTAGTAGTCATTGATTTATCTAGATTATTCAGTAATAGATTCAAGAAAGGCATAAATGCAAAGAGAATAAAATATGCTGAGAAGTACCAGTATCTTTCAAAAGAAATCGGCATTAACATTTGTATTAATAACCCTTTATTAATAGGCACATTTGGTATTGTTACCCATATTATTATATTTAATACTACAGAATAGAATAATACCTGAAACCAAAGTTTTATTATATTTTGTAATTTAAATTTACTTTTTACCCCTACATAACCAGATATTAGTGCATAGCAATTAACTGCACAATAACATAATATATCTAATAGCCAACTTATATCATAATTTATACTTCCTATACCAATTTGTGTTGCTTTAGTAATGACTCCACCTAGTAGTAAGCAATGATACAATACAATCATATACATCGCTACTATTCGTAATAAATCAATCCCATAATTTCTACGTTTCACAAGTATAAACTCTTTAATTAAAAAATGTTCATTTACAAGTTTAAGTTGTTAAGTTAGAAAGGTCAATATCAGTTGAGATAGAATTCTAATAAGTATCTCTTAATTAACCCTAACCATCAATAAAATAAAAAAGCTGTACAAACATAATTGTACAACTTTTACTATATTATAATTATTTAAAAGCTTTTACACCTATATCATGACGATAGAAACAGTCATTCCACTTGTAGTTTTCCAAATACTTGTAGACTAATTTATGTGCTTCTTCAATTGTAGATGCCTTACCTACGATTGATAAAATTCTACCGCCGTTACCATATACAACCTCATCTTCAATCTTGACATTTGCATAAATGGTGTATATATCTTTTTGACTTTCCAACTTAGGTAAAGCTTGTCCTTTCACTGCTTGCTTAGGATAGCCTGCTCCTGCAACTACTACATTTAAGTATGCTTTTTCTGAAATCTTCAATTCTGGCAATTGTTTATCATTAATAGCTGCATCTATCAACTCAGCAAAATCACTTTCTACACGAGGTAAAACTACTTGAGTTTCTGGATCTCCTAAACGAACATTATATTCAATAACTTTAGGACCTTCTTTTGTCATTATCATACCTATATACAAAATTCCATGATAATGATAATCTCCAGCTTCTAGTCCCTTCACTGTTGGTTCTACAATATCTGTAATCATTGCTTGGTATTCTGCATCAGATAACTGTGGTAAAGGACTATATGCACCCATACCACCTGTATTGGGACCTTCATCATTATCGTATGCTCTTTTATGATCTTGAGCCATTGGTAAAATTCGATAGCCCTTATCACTTAATACTAAGAACATAGAGTATTCATTTCCAACCAAGAATTCTTCAAGTACTACTTTTTTCTGACCTTTTCTAAACATCAATCGAATTTCATCTTCAGCTTCTTGATAGGATTGAGCTATTACAACACCTTTACCTGCTGCTAATCCGTCTTCTTTAATAACTACAGGTTCGTCAAATTCTTTCAACCCTGCGATTGCTTCATCTGAGGTAGTATAGGTTTTAAATTTAGCAGTTGGAATATGATACCTATCCATAAATTCCATCGCATAATTTTTTGATCCTTCTAATTGTGCTGCACGTTTTTCTGGACCGAAAATCTTTAAATTATCTTCTCTAAAGGAATCAACAATTCCTGCAACTAAAGCATCTTCAGGACCTACAAAAGTCCATTCTATATTATTATCGTAGACAAAACCCTTTAACGCATCGAAGTCCAACTCATCTATTGCTACAACTTCAATACCATCAAAAGTCATTCCTGGATTACCTGGTGCACAGTAAACTTTAGCAACTTTCTTGCTTTTCAATAATGCTTTACAAATTACATGTTCGCGTCCACCAGAACCTACAACTAATAAATTTACGTTTTCTTTCATCTTATAACTCCATTAATTAGTGTCTAAAATGTCTTACACCTGTGAATACCATCGCTACCCCATACTTATTAGCCATAGCAATGGAATCTTTATCTCTAATTGATCCACCAGGTTGAACTATTGCTTTAATCCCATGTTCAGCAGCATATTGAACACAATCATCCATTGGGAAGAATGCATCACTTGCTAACACAGCTTTATCATTTAGTGAATCGCCAGCATGCTTAATTGCTATCTTTGTAGAATCAATACGATTTGGTTGTCCAGCTCCTATACCTAATGTTCTCTCATCGTTTGCTACAACAATTGCATTAGACTTAGTATGTTTAACTGCTTTCCAAGCAAATAATAATGTTTCTAATTGACTATCACTAGGAGCATTTTCTGTTACTACTTCCCAATTCTTAGGATCTTCATCTATAACGTCTTGTTCTTGACGAAGCAAACCACCCATAATTGAAACTGTTTCATCGCGAACATCTTCATCTTTTTTAGTAAAATCAAGTTGTAATAAACGTAGATTTTTCTTCTTGGATAATACTTCTAAAGCGTCAGCATCGAATTCCGGAGCAATTATAATTTCTAAAAATAGTTTATGCATTTTTTCTGCTGTTGCTAAATCTACTTTTCTATTTAAAGCAATTACACCACCAAAAATTGAGATTGAATCAGCTTCATATGCTCTATCCCATGCTAATTCAATATTATCAGCTTGACCTATTCCACAAGGATTCATATGTTTCAAAGCTACAACTGTTGGTGCCTCAAATTCTCTAATTGCTCTAATTGCAGCATCAGCATCGCGTATATTATTGAATGAAAGCTTTTTACCATTTAATTGCTTAGCTTGTGTAATGGAGTATGCTTTAGGCATAGCATCTTCATAGAACCATGCTTTTTGATGACTATTTTCTCCATATCTCATTGAAGAAATCAAATCATATGTTAGTGTTAATTTTTCTGGATTATTTTCACCAACTTGTTTACTTAAGTAATCTGCAATTAAAGCATCATATGCTGCTGTATGTCTAAATGTTTTAGCAGATAATTTAAATCTTGTTTCTAATGAAATTTCTCCATTTTCATCTAATTCTTTCTCTAATCCTTCATAATCATTTGCATCTACAACAACCACTACATCGCGATAATTCTTAGCTGCTGAGCGTAGCATACTTGGTCCGCCAATATCAATATTTTCAATAGCATTTTCTAAGGTTACTTCAGGATTTTCGATAGTTTGCTTAAATGGGTATAAGTTTACACATACTAGATCAATTGGTGTAATATTTTGTTCTTTTAAAGTTTCCATATGTTCTGGCAACTCACGTCTTGCAAGTAAACCGCCATGAATATAAGGATTCAAAGTTTTAACTCGTCCATCTAAAATTTCTGGGAAATGAGTAACTTCTTCAACAGAAATAGTCTTAATACCTGCTTCATCTAAGTATTTCTTAGTTCCACCAGTTGAAACAATTTCAAAATCATGTTCTACTAATTTCTTTACAAATGGTACTAAATTATTTTTATCAGATACACTAACTAATGCTCGTTTCATTTTAATTCTCCTTAATTGTTTGACTTACTTAACAAAACTTCGTTTAAAACTTTAGGATATATACGATGTTCACACTCATGAATTCTTTCTTCTAAAGTTTCACAAGTATCATCTTGATAAATGGGTACATGTTCTTGGTATATAACTGGTCCCGAATCTAAACCAGAATCAATATAATGTAATGTTACTCCTGTTTGATCCTTATTATGCTCTTTATGATCAGCAAATGCTCTTTCAATCGCATGTAACCCTTGATATTCAGGTAAGTATGCAGGATGAAGATTTATAATGGATCCTTCATACTCATCTAGTATTGGCTTGCCAATAATTCTCATGTATCCTGCTAAAGCGATAAAATCTATTTGATGAGCCTTTAACACTTCAACAATTCGTTTTTCATAATCTAATTTATTGCCGCATTCTTTAACTGTAAATGTTTCATAGGGAATGTTAAATTTTTCAGCTCTTTTAATAACTGGAGCATTAGGATGATCACAAAAAAGCAATACTAAATTTCCAGTAATTTCTTTTTTAGCAAATTTATCTGCTAATACCTCAAAATTAGTTCCATTTCCTGAAGCAAAAATTGCTACTCTCATCACCTATGCTCCTTAATGTACAATGATTTTTTCTTCATTGCCTTTTCTTTTCCTCAAGTTTCCAATAATATAGAAATCTTCGTTTTTATCACTTAATAATTTCTTTACTGATTCTAACTTATCTTCAGATACTGCTAAAACCATACCAATACCCATGTTGAAAGTTTCATAACAATCATCTTGTGATAAGTTACCTAATTTTTTAAGATATTCAAAAATTGGTAAAACTTTCCAAGAGCTTGCATCAATTTCAGCAGTTAGATCATCAGCAAACATTCTTGGTAAATTTTCAATCAGTCCCCCACCTGTAATATGAGCTATCCCATTTACTAAATTTTCTTTTACAAGTGGTAAAACACTGTCTATATAAATTTTTGTTGGTTCTAAAATTACTTCTCCGATTGTTTTTCCACCAAATTCTTCCCTTTTTTCAGATAAATCAATTTTATTATCCTTAAATAGAATTTGACGAACTAAGGAGAAACCATTTGAATGTATTCCACTAGAAGCTAAGCCTACCAAAATATCATTTTCTTGAGGATTAGCATCCGTCAATAGCTTACTTTTTTCTACAACACCAGAGGAAAATCCTGCTAAATCATATTCATCTTTCGCATACATATCTGGCATTTCAGCAGTTTCTCCTCCAATTAAGGCAGTTCCCGCTTGTCTACAACCTTCAGCAACTCCAGCAACAATCTGCGCAATCTTATCTGGATCATTTTTTCCAGTAGCAATATAGTCTAGAAAATATAGAGGTTCTGCTCCTTGAGCCAAAATATCATTTACACACATAGCAACACAATCAATCCCTATGGTGTCATGCTTGTCCATCTTTTGTGCAATTAATAACTTAGTTCCTACTCCGTCAGTACCAGAAACTAATACAGGTTCTTTAACATTTAGTACACTTAAGTCAAAAGTTCCACCAAAGCTGCCAATATTTCCTGTTGTTCCCATTCTTTGAGTAGATTTGACATCTTTTTTTATTTTATTAACTAATTCATAACCCGCATGAATATCTACTCCAGCTTCTTGATAGCGACTCATTTACTTTTCCTCTCTTTCTTGTTGTGATTTCAAAGAAGTTAAGTAAGCTTCTTCATAATCATATAAAGGAGTTGGATACTTACCATCAAAATAAGCAACCGTTAATCCACCATTAGGATAATCGGCACCGCCTTTAACAGAAATAGCCTTTATTAAGGATGGTATACTCAAAAATCCTAAACTATCTGCACCTATTAAATCTGACATTTCTTCTACAGTATGATTTGCAGCCATTAACTCTGAACGAGTTGAAATATCAATTCCATAGAAACAAGGGAACTTAAATGGTGGAGATGAAATTCGCATATGAACCTCTTTAGCTCCAGCCTCTCGTAATAATTTTACTAATTGCTTTGAAGTTGTTCCTCTAACAATTGAATCATCTACAACAACAACTCGCTTGCCTTCAACTACCCCTCTAACAGCTGACAACTTCATCTTTACTCCACGTTCACGTAATTCTTGTGTCGGTTGAATAAATGTACGAGCAATATACTGATTCTTTATTAATCCCATTTCATAAGGTAGTCCCAATTCCTCTGCATATCCAGAAGCAGCCGATAATGAGGAGTTAGGAACGCCAATAACCATATCAGCATCTGCTGGTTGTTCCTTAGCTAAAAGTTTTCCCATTCTCTTTCGCGCATTATGCACAGTTACACCATGAATAATTGAATCAGGCCTGGCAAAATATATGTATTCCATTGAACAAATTGATAGTTGTGTTTTATCAGTATATCGATCTATCTTCATACCATCTTTGTTGATTACAATTAATTCACCCGGCTGCACATCTCTAACAAATTTTGCTCCTACTGTGTCCAACGCACAAGTTTCACTTGCTACTACATATGCACCGTTATCTAATTGTCCTATTGATAAAGGACGAAAACCATTCGGATCCAGTGCTGCAATTAAACTATCCTTACGTAATAAGAGAAAAGCAAATCCACCTTTTACTTCATTTAAACTTTGCTTAAGTGCTTCAATAAAAGTGCAATTTTGTTTTTGACGAATCAAATGAATTAGAATTTCAGTATCTGAATTTGACTGAAAAACTGCCCCTCTGTCTTCAAGATCTCGCTTTAAAGTTACAGCGTTGGTCAAATTACCATTATGAGCTAAAGCAACATCACCATCATGAAATCTGAATAAAAATGGTTGAATGTTATTGATAGAATTATTACCACTTGTTCCATAACGAACATGACCAATAGCACTATCTCCAGTTAATCTTAGTAAGTCTTTTTCGTCAGCAAATACTTTTGCTAATAATCCCCTATCGCGATGTTGATGTAGTCTATCGCCATCACTTGAAACAATTCCTGCTCCTTCTTGTCCTCTATGTTGTAAACTATGTAGACCAAAATAAGTCAATTGACTTGCATTTTCAGCCCCAAAAACTCCAAAGACTCCACACTCTTCGTTTAATCCTTTGATTTCATAAGACATGGGATTGCCTCCTCCCATAGTTTTTCTAATTCTGATACTTCTGCAACAAAGTTTTCATTTATTAAAGTTATATCTAATTGATGATCAGCTTGAACTTCACCAATTTCTGTAATATCTTCACCCATAATTTCTTCAAAAGCTGCTACATTACCCTTTGAAACACTAACAACTAATCGTCCAGGAGTTTCACTGAATAATAGTTCTTTTTTCATATCTAAACTAACTTTGATCCCCTTATCAGTTCCAAAAACCATTTCAGCTAAGCTAACACCCAAGCCACCTTCACTCAAGTCATGAGAAGATGAAACTAAACCTTGTTCCATAGCTGCTAAAAGGTTCTTCAAATATGAGTTAACTTTTTCTAAATCAAAATTATTTAGATCACCAGAGATCTTATTATTTAATAATTTTTGCAATTCGGAACCATTAAAATCATTACCTGTTTTACCTACCAAGTAAAGTTTATCACCTACATTTTGAACAAAAGATGGTACTGTGCGATAAACATCTTTAATTAATCCAACCATACCAATCATAGCAGTAGGATAAATAGCTTCTCCGTTATTTTCATTATACAAAGAAACATTACCGGAAATAACTGGTGTATCCAAAGTTCTGCAAGCTTCAGCCATCCCATTAATAGACTGATGTAGTTCCCAGTAGATTTCAGGATCATTAGGATCACCATAATTCAAACAGTCAGTTATAGCTAATGGCAAAGCACCACTTGAAATAATATTTGTTGCAGCTTCTAAAACAGCTATTTTTCCACCAACTTCTGGATTTAAATAAATGAAACGACCATTTCCATCAGTTGTCATTGCTAAAGCTTTTTTAGTTCCACGAATACGAATTACACCAGCATCGCTTCCTGGTCCTACAACTGTACTTGTTCGTACTTGTGAATCATAAGTTTCTGTAAACATCTTCTTTGAAGCAATTGTTGGTTGTTGCAATAAAGCTTTTAATGTTTCTTTTGCACTAGATAACTGTGGTACCCAAGCATCTTTATTTTTATTATCTAAAATACGTTGAGGAACTCTTTCTTCACTAGGTTCTTCTAAAACATCATCCGTTAGAGTAGATACTGGTATATTTGTAACTACTTCACCTTTATGATGTAATATGTAATCATGTCCTTCTGTTACTCTACCTATAACTACAGCTTCTAAATTGTAGTCTTCAAATAACTTTTTAACATCATTTTCATGACCTTTTTTGACACATAATAACATTCTTTCCTGGGACTCACTCAACATGATTTCATAAGCAGACATTCCTTCTTCACGTTGTGGAACCATATCTAAGTTTAATTCCATACCACTGTTAGCTTTTGAAGCCATTTCACAACTAGATGAAACAATACCTGCAGCTCCCATATCTTGAATACCAACTAACCAGTCTTGGTGATTATTTGTTAATTCAATACATGCTTCCATAAGTAGTTTTTCCATAAATGGATCACCTACCTGAACAGCTGAACGTTGAGTTTCCTTATCATCAGCAAAATCTGCAGAGGCAAATGTTGCACCATGAATACCATCACGACCAGTTTTAGCCCCCACATACATAACTGCATTACCAATACCTTTAGCTTGTCCTTTTTGAATATGACTTTGGTCTAAAATACCAACACTCATTGCATTTACTAAAGGATTTCCAGCATAGCAACCATCAAAAGTTATTTCTCCAGCAACAGTTGGAATACCCATACAGTTACCATAACCACCGATCCCAGCTACAACTTCATTGATAAGATACTTAGTTCTAGCATTATCAATTTCACCAAAATGCAATGAATCTAAAGATGCTATTGGTCTAGCTCCCATACTGAAAATATCACGTAAAATTCCCCCAACACCTGTTGCTGCACCTTCATAAGGTTCTACAGCTGAGGGATGATTATGACTTTCAGCCTTGAAAACTACTGCTTGATTATCGCCAATATCTACGATACCAGCACCTTCACCAGGGCCTTGCAAAACACGTTCATTTTTATTTGGAAATAGTTTAAGTACTGGTTTAGATTTCTTATATGAGCAATGTTCTGACCACATTACAGAGAAAAGGCCAGTTTCTGTATAATTAGGTAAGCGACCTAATAATTTATCACAAATATATTCGTATTCTTTTTGTGTTAAGCCCCATTCTAGATAAACCTTTTGTTCTTTTATTTGTTCAGGTGTTAATTCCTTATTCATATTAGCCTTTTACCTTTCCTTCTTCTAGTAATGATTTGAATACTCTTAATCCATCTTCGTTGCCTAATAACATTTCAACAGCTCTTTCAGGATGTGGCATCATTCCTAAAACATTTCCTTGCTTATTTGTAATTCCAGCAATATCATTCAAACTGCCATTAGGATTTCCTTTTGAATATCTAAAAACTACTTGTCCATTTTCTTCAAGCTCTGCTAATAATTCTTCATCTGCATAATAACTTCCATCAGCATGAGCAATAGGTAAGTTTATTTTTTCGCCTTTTTTATACAAAGAAGTAAATGGTGTATTAGTATTTTCAACAGTTAATTCGACTGTTTTACATACAAACTTCAAACTGTTATTTCTCTTCAAAGCTCCTGGTAATAGACCAACCTCTGTTAAAATTTGGAATCCATTGCAAGTACCAAAAACTGGCTTACCATTTTTTGCAAATTCTATTACTGCTGGCATAATAGGTGAGAACCGTGCTATTGCACCACAACGAAGATAATCACCATAAGAGAATCCCCCTGGTAACATTACAGCATCAAAACCATCTAAGTTATCTTGCTTATATGAAACATATTCAACATCTGCATCACATACAGTATGTAATGCTTCGTATAAGTCTATATCACAATTTGAGCCAGGAAAAACGATAACTGCTATTTTCATTAATCTTCCTCCATAATTTCATAACGATATGTTTCAAGATTAAAGTTCACCAATAATTGTTCTGAAATTTCTTTTACAGATTCTTCAACTTCTTTTTCTTTACTATCAATAGTTACATCGAAAAATTTTCCCACTTTAATTTCTTTTACTTCATCATGTCCTAAAGAATGAACAGCTTCAGTAATTGTTTCTCCTTGTGGATCAAAAACAGATTGCTTATATGTTACGAAAATACGTACCTTTGTCATGGTGTTGTGTTCCTCCTATTATTTGTTTAGCACTTTCTTCAAACGATTTAATACTTCTTCATATACAGGTGTTAAATCACCAATATCTCTACGATAGACATCTTTATCTAAATGACGATTATCCTCTAAATCCCATAAACGACAATTATCTGGAGAAAATTCATCAGCTAAAACTAATGTACCATCTGCTAAAGTTCCAAATTCGAGTTTAAAATCAACTAATTTCATCCCTGCTTGTTTAAATAAATCTGTCAATAATGTATTTACTTTTCTAGATAAATCCCAGATTCTATTTAAATCTTCCTTAGTAGCAATTTCTAATGCTAATGCCTGTGACTCGTTAATGAATGGATCATCTAATTCATCACTCTTGAAGTACATTTCTTCTACAGGTTTATTGAATTTCTTTCCTTCTTCTACTCCATATCTAGTTGAAAAATGTCCTGCCGCAACATTTCGTGTAACTATCTCAAGTGGGAAGATTTTAACTTTTTTTACTAATTCTTCGTTCTCAGAAATCTTCTTTATAAAATGTGTAGGAATGTTATTCTTTATCAAATATTCAAAGATTAAACTTGAAATTTGATTGTTAACATGACCCTTACCTTTAATGACATCCTTTTTCTTACCATTGAGTGCAGTAGCCTGGTCCATATACACTACTCTTAATACATTTTCATCTTCTGTACTCCACATTTGCTTAGCTTTACCTTCATATAACAGTTCAGACATTATTCTATCTCCTTATTGTTCGTCTTTTAAATAAAAAATATATTTTATAAACCTTACAAACCATATATTATCAATTAAACACGAATAATGCAACAAATAAAATGTACTTTATTTTTAAAAAACGATTTCATTTTTAACAAAAAAGGTAATGATTAAGTCTGTTACATAAACTCTATCTTTTATATATTACGTATAATTAAGTTTATATAAAGACTTATAATACGTTTTTAATTAACAAACATATATAATATGATAGTTCGCAAAAAATGGCGTTATAAAGATTTCTTCAATCTTTATAACGCCATTTATACTAATTATTTTCCAAATAATTAACTGCATCATTAAATGATCTTACTGGAACAATTTTCATTTTTGTATGAATTTCTTTTGCAGTCTCAACTGCTTCTTCATAATTTGATTTAGCATTCGGGTCATACTTCTTAACCACTTTACTTACAGGATTATCAGGAGCAAAGAATATTTTAGCATGTGCTTTAGAAGCGGAGATAACCTTCTTGTCAATTCCACCAATATCTCCAACTTTTCCATCTGCATCAATAGTACCTGTACCTGCAACATCTCTACCTTTTAATAAGTCTTTTTTCGACAATTGCGAATACATTTGTAAAGACAACATTAAACCTGCAGATGGTCCTCCTATCCCTTCCATATTAGCGGATATCTTTTCATTGGTTTTTACTTTCGAACGGTTAGCCAGTGTTATCCCTATACCTGTTCTCTTAGTTTGTGGTAATTTCATTGTCTTACCAATAGCCTTATGATTCTTTCCATCACGTTGATAAGTAATAGTTACTTTTTCTCCGGCTTTAATTTTTGCTAAAGCATTTTGATATCCTGTGGCATTACTATAATGTTTTCCATTAACGTTTGTTATTGTATCGCCAACTTGAATTTTATTCTTAAAATCAGATTTATCTAAGACAGACATAACATATATTCCAATATATTTTTGGCTAACTTCTTTCCCTGCATGTTTCAAAGCTACATATTTGGCAGAGTTCACTGCATCTTGCATATAATATTCTTGAATTCTATCAAATTCTGCATCTGAACTGCCACCTGTCATTTCTTCAGCTGATACTCTATCAATATGTTTTTGCGAAAAACTCCATAAGTATGTTAGTGGTGTTGCTTTTTGAACAGCAACATAAACTAGCATGAAATCACCTTTTTGCTTATTAGTCTTACCATTAACCGTTACATATTGATTAATACTTTCAGCTGCACCTGGCTGCTCTAAGTAAATGGGAATTGGTAAAAACATTAAAATAGCTACTATTACCAATATAGTTAAAGTAACAATGTATTTATTTACTTTTTTCAATTCTTAACCTTCTTTCTTAATGCCTCAATAACATTATCTGGCACCGTCCCAACCAATTTGTCTAAATTAAACTGTGAAATTTCTCTAACTAAGGTTGAAGAAATAAAACTTACTTCTGGATTTGAAAATAAAGTAATTGTTTCAATATCACTATCTAACTTTTTATTCATTAAAGCTATTTCTTGTTCATACGTGAAATCTCTTGTATTTCTAATTCCACGAATAATCGCATCCGCATTAAATTTTTTTACTATATTGATAGTTAAGTCAGTTTGAATAAGTTCAACTGATACATTACTAAATTTTGATAATGCTTCAGTGACAAGATGATATTTTTCTTTGGGAGTAAATAATGAGTGTTTACTAGTATTATTGGAAATAACTACTACAACTTGATCAAATAACTTACTTGCACGACTAATTAAATCCATATGACCATTTGTAATAGGATCAAAACTTCCTGGAAAAATAACTTTCATTATTATTCACCGCCTTCAAACTCATAGATATTTAGTTGTGTAATCCCATAATCTGCTTTTTTTATCCACTTAAATCCTGATATTTCATCTGGTAAATTAGCTTCCTGATCTGTCTCACACACAATAATCGCATTTTTATTAAGTAAAGATAATTCTGCTAATTTTAACATCATTTCTACTATTTTTTGTTCCTTATAAGGTGGATCAAAATAAACTAAATCATAACTCAATTGTTTTTTAGCTAGCACATGAATTATTTTATTAGCATCCCCTTTTATAATTTTAAATTTTTCTGGATGCTTTGTTACTGCTACATTTTCTTTAATAGTTTTTATTGCCTGGTATTGTCTATCTATAAGAGTTGCTTCTTCAATGCCACGAGAAACTCCCTCAATACTTAAACCACCACTTCCAGAAAATAGATCTAATGACTTTCCACCTTCAAAATATGGACCAATAATATTAAACATTGCTTCTTTAACTTTATCTGTAGTTGGACGGGTTTTCATTCCTGGAACTGCCTTTAGACGTCGTCCACCATATTCACCTGCTACAATTCTCATTCTAATTACCTCAATCAAAATCTTCTAAATTTTCTCTTGCTGTACCTCTAACTTGTTCTAAATCCTTATCAATTTCTTTACGAGGTGAAATTTCAACCTTCGATACAAATTTCATGCTTTTTAGTTTATGCAAAGCTTCATTAACATCCTCAGCGTTCATATAAATTAAAACATATTTCATCTTTCGAGATACATAGTGAATAGTTCCAAATTTCCGTAATTGTTTACTTTGTTTTAAATGTTTCAAATAAACAATTACTCCCTGGCGTTCTACTCTTTTAAATTCCATTATTTTACACACCTCACTTTAAAATAAAAGTTTTCAGGTTATTAATACAATCATATCAAATTATACTTGATATATGCTAAAAATTCAGTGAAAAAATCTTTTAATTCCATGTGAAATAAAAAAAGTGAGAAGAAACTTCTTCCCACTCCTAAAATGATTATTAGTTTTTGTCCAATTCCAATAATAAATCTTGACTTTCAAGAACATCGCCATTTTTAACATATACATGACTAACTTTTCCATCAAATGGAGCCTTAATTGTTGTTTCCATCTTCATAGCCTCAGTAACAATTAATGCTTCACCCTTCTTAACTTCTTGACCCTTTTGTACTAATACTTCTAGTACTGATCCACTTAAAGTTGCACCTATATGACTTTCATTAGTTGGCTCTGCTTTAGGAATCTTCTTAATCTTAGCTTCCTTACTCTTATCATGAACAATAATTTGGATATTTTGACCATTTAATGAGAAGAATAAGCTACGATTTCCTTCCTCATCAGCTTCTGAAACAGAATCTAGACGAATTATAATACTACGTCCTGGTTTAAAGTCAACATGAATTGTTTCTCCTTCACGCATTCCTTGATAGAAAGTAATTGTATCTAAATCATGCATAGAACCAAAACGTTTTACGTTGTTAATATAATCTATAAAGACTTCTGGATATAAGATATAACTTAGAACTTCTTCCTTTGTAGGGTTACGTTTAATCTTATCTTTTAATTCATCAGCTACTTCATCAAAGTCAACTGGCTTAGCTAAACTACCTGGTCGCACTGTGATTGGCTTCTTACCTTTAAGTACAAGTTCTTGTAGTTTCTTAGGAAATCCACCAACTGGTTGACCCAAATCGCCTGCAAAGAAATCTACAACTGATTTAGGGAAATCTAAAGTTTTACCTCTTTCAAAGATTGACTTTTCATCTAAATTATTTTGAATCATAAAGATCGCAAAATCACCCACAACTTTTGAACTTGGAGTAACTTTAATAATATCACCTAATAACTTATTAACAGTTCTGTACATTGACTTAACTTGTTCAAAATCATCAATACCTACTGCCTTTGCTTGTTGTTGTAAATTAGAATATTGTCCACCCGGCATTTCTGTTTGATAGATATCCGTTTGTGGAGATGTAGTTCCATTCATAAAATCTTGATAGAATGGCTTAATTCCACTCCAATAACGATTCAATGTTTCAACATTATCAATATTTAGTTCTGGCTGACGAGCATTCCCTTCTAATGCGTAATACAAACTACTCATACTTGGTTGACTTGTTGTACCAGAAAGTGAACTAGTTGCAACATCAATAATATCAACTCCACCACGAACTGCTTGTACATATGTTGCCACACCATTACCTGTTGTATCGTGTGTATGTAAATGTATTGGCACATTAACTTGTTCTTTCAATGTACTAATTAACTCATAAGCAGCATTTGGTTTTAGAAGTCCTGCCATATCTTTAATACCGATAATATGCGAACCCATTGCTTCTAATTCCTTAGCTAAGTTGACATAGTAGTCTAAACTATACTTATTATTCTCAGTAGTTAAAATATCTCCAGTATAACACATTGTCCCCTCTGCTATCTTTCCAGCATCACGAACAAACTCTATACTCTTTTCCATTTGATCTGTCCAGTTAAGACTATCGAAAATTCTAAATACATCAACTCCATGTTTTGCACTTTCATTGACAAATTCTCTCAATACATTATCAGGATAATTCTTATATCCTACAGCATTAGAACCTCTCAATAGCATTTGTAACAAAGTATTAGGCATTTTCTCACGAATAATATCTAATCTATCCCATGGACTTTCATTTAAGAAACGATACGCTACGTCAAAAGTAGCTCCCCCCCAAACCTCAGCAGAAAATACATGAGGTAAAGCTGTATCATATTTTTCAATTACCGGAAGCATATCTTTAGTACGCATTCTAGTTGCAAATAAACTTTGGTGGGCATCTCTCATTGTTGTATCTGTTATTAATACCCTTTCTTGTTTATTTACCCAATTTGCTAAAGCGTCAACTCCACCATTATCAAATACTGATTTTGCATTTTCTACTTTACTTTCAGATACAAAATCCTTATCCAATTTAATATCAGGGACAAATACTTTACGATGATGCTTTGTGCCTGGGAATCCGTTAACAGTAACATCACCAATATACTTCAATAATTGGTTATTATTGTTACTGCTACGATTAAATTCGAATAACTCTGGTGTGTTATCAATAAATGTAGTGCGTGCATCGCCTGCAACGAAAACAGGATGGTTCAACACGTTACGCATGAATTTAATATTTGTTTTAACACCTCTAATTCTAAATTCATTAAGCACTCTGTTCATACGCTTAATAGCTTCTTTAAAGTTTCGTGCTTGAACACAAGCCTTAACTAATAAAGAATCATAAAAAGGTGTTATTACTGCTCCAGCATATACATTACCACCATCTAGGCGAACACCAAAACCACCTGGTGAACGATATGTTTCCAATTTACCTGTATCTGGCATAAAGTTATTTTCTGGATCTTCAGTTGTAATACGACATTGGATTGCTATACCTTGGCTTGTTAACTCCTCTTGCTTTGGTAATTCTAAATCATTATACAAATCTTTACCTTCAGCAATTTGAATTTGTGATTGTACAATATCAACACCTGTGATCATTTCTGTAACAGTATGCTCTACTTGAACACGTGGATTTACTTCAACAAAGTAAAAATCATCTTCAGTTACTAAAAATTCTACTGTTCCAGCATTATAGTAGTTTACAGATTTCGCCAAATTAACTGCAGCTTCACAAATTTCTTTGCGACGTTCTTGTGACAAAGTTATGCTTGGGGCAAATTCTATAACCTTTTGATTACGACGTTGTACAGAACAGTCTCTTTCAAAAAGATGCATTACATTTCCATGTTTATCTGCTAAAATTTGAACTTCTATATGTTTAGGGTTAACAATCATTTTTTCAACATAAAGTTCATCATCACCAAATGATTGGTTAGCTTCACTTCTAGCACGTTCATATGCCTCGCGTAATTCTTCTTTACGTTTAACAATTCTCATACCACGGCCACCGCCACCCATTGCTGCTTTAATCATAATAGGATAACCGTGTTTATCTGCAAACTTTTCAACATCTTTAAGTGATTTTACTGGATCATTCGTTCCCGGAATAGTATGTAAACCAGCAGAATTAGCAACATTACGAGCTTCTACTTTATCACCAAAAATTCGTAGATGTTCCACTGATGGTCCAATAAATGTAATTCCATTTTCTTCACATTTTTGAGCAAATTCTTCATTTTCAGCTAAAAATCCATAACCTGGATGAATTGCATCAGCATTTGTCATCTTAGCTATTCGAATTATGTCATTGATATCTAGATAAGCTTCAATAGGCTTTTTACCACTACCTACTAAGTAAGCTTCATCAGCTTTAAAACGATGAACACCATATTCATCTTCTTTGGCATAAATAGCTACTGTTTTTAATCCTAGTTCATGACATGCTCTAATAATACGAATCGCAATTTCGCCACGATTAGCAATTAATACTTTTTCCACTCGTCTTCACTCCTATTCCGAAAACTTAAACTATTTCTTCAACTCCATATTTAAAAACATATTTCTTGCTGTATGTCTCTTCTCATTTGCTGAAATGTTCATTACCATTCCTAAAGCCATAGACAATACCACCATACTTGAACCACCATAAGAAATAAAAGGCAATGTAACACCTGTAATAGGTAGTAGTCCATTAACAGCGCCAATATTAAATATTGATTCTACTGTAAAAAATGTTGCTACTCCGTAACAAACTAAGGTATTGAAAGTATTATTGGATCTTATACCAATCAAAATTATTCTTAAAATTATAAAAAATAGTAACCCTAAGACCACTAAAACTCCTATAAATCCTAGTTCTTCTGCAATGATTGCTAATATAAAATCTGTATAGGGTTCTGGTAAATATCCTCTTTTTTGAATACTATTTCCCAGTCCTACTCCAAACAATCCTCCGTTACTGATAGCGTAAAAAGAATTAACTAACTGTTTACCACTTGTAGTTGCATATGTAAATGGATCAAAATAACCCTCAAAACGCTTATACATATACTCAACTTTACTTCCCTTAAATGGGTTAATTGCATGGATAACCATAACTGTAAGTGCTATTATTGAAATTGCTACTCCCAAAATTCCTATGCTTGCTCTCCAATTTTTAGAATTGGCCAAAATAAGAACTAAACAAATTGCAGCACAAATTGTAGCGCCACCAGTATCAGGTTCAATTGCAATCAAGGCCAAAATTGGTAAGATATTTACTGCCAAATTTTTTCGCGTAGTCGTACGTTTATGTTTTCCTAAATAAATATCAGCTTCTCTTTTTGAAAAAGCTTTAGAAATCGCAACTACCAAGTAAAGCTTAGCTATCTCTGCTGGCTGAATACTAAATGAACCTAATGTAATCCAACCGTTAGCACCATTAATAGCACCAAATAAAAATTTAGCCATCATCAGGAGAATTATTACAGTCCAATATCCAAATCTTAGAACATTTTTACTAACCCAAAATTTTGGATTCATATGACTAAAAATTAAAGTTAATGTAATCCCTATTCCAACAAAAATTATTTGCTTAAAGAGATAAGAAGTTGCTTTAACTCCGACATAAGTAAGGTTAATCGCACTAGCAGAGTAAACCATTACAATGCCAATAAGACATAAAATTAAATACGGTATAAATAATCCATAGTCGAAATATTTTAACTTTTCTTTTAACTTATTCTTCATTATCAATTCTTCAAATCCTTAACGATTTAAATTCCTCCTTTACCCTTAGATTTATTATAACATAACGTAATACTATGCAATAAAATGATTTCTATAAGAAAAGTATAAAGAATTAGATAATTCGCAAGTTAACGATATTTTTATCATATAAGTCTTTATTTTTTCGTATTTAAATGACTTAACACTATTATGTTAGCATATATTTTCGCTTTTATCAGTATTAATATAAAGATAATCAAAAAATAAACTACAAAAAAAAGATAGGCTATAAAACCTATCTTTCTTAAATTAATTATGAAATTACATTAAACCAATAACGTGTGCAATAATACCTACAATGAAAATTCCCAAGATGATAACAATTGGAGAAACTTTCTTCTTCAATAACCACATACATAAGAATGTTAGAAGTAAAGCTGCTAAACCAGGAATTAATTGATCCAAGTTATCTTGCAATGTTGTAACTTTAATCTTATCTAAGGACATGCCCTTACCCATATTCCATTGAGTTAAAACTTCCTTGATTCCTTTAGCACCACTAGGAATGTGATCCCAGTCAATGTAACCACCTTTTTGCACAGGAGTCCTTGAAACAACTGGTGTAAATTTAATACTTACCCAACGTTCAATTAAAGCACCTAGAACAAACATACCCATCATGGCAGCACCACGAGTAACTTTTTGCAATAATCCACCAGAAAGATCGTCTGTGATCTTAGAACCTGCACGGTAACCAAATTCTTGTGTATACCATAAGAATGCAATACGTAGAACATTCCAAAGTACGAAGAATAAGATAGGTCCAACAATGTTTCCTGAAATAGCTAAGGAAGCACCTAATGCACCAATAATAGGACGAGCTGTAAACCAGAATACTGGATCACCAACACCAGCCAACGGTCCCATCATACCAACTTTAACACCGTTAATAGCAACATCATCAACTGGAGCACCATTAGCACGATCTTCTTCAAGAGCTAATGTAACACCTAAAATAGGAGCTGCTAAATATGGATGAGTATTAAAGAATTCCAAGTGACGCTTTAAAGCTGCAGCACGATCTTCTTTAGTAGTGTATAATTTCTTTAAAGCTGGAATCATAGAGTAAGCCCAGCCACCATTTTGCATACGTTCGTAGTTCCATGATCCTTGAAGGAATGTTGAACGCCAACAAACAGCCATACGATCTTTTTTACTTAATGTAACTTTCTTTTCAGCCATTATACTCTTCCTCCTTCATCTTAGTAGTCATCTAAAATATCGCCAAGTGGATCTCCAGTATTGCTTGAACCACCATTACCTGAACCGCCCTTAGATTCTAATTCTAAATAGATTAAAGCAAAAGCAATACCTAAAGCACCAATAGCAATTAATGTTAATTGAGAAATTGCAGCAATAACAAAACCAATGATGAAGAATGGCCATACTTCACGAGATGCCATCATATTGATAACCATAGCATAACCTACGGCAACAACCATACCACCACCGATTGCCATACCATCTGTTAACCAAGCTGGCATTGATTCTAGGAATGAACGTACAACGCTTGTTGGAATAACTAATAAGAATGCAGCTGGTAATGCAATACGTAAACCTTGTAATAGTAAGGCGATAAATTGCCAAACTTCAATACCGCGGAAGCTACCTTTTTCAGCTTCTTTATCCATAATGTGAATAATAGCAACAGAAATTGTACGAACAATCATTGTTAAGAATAGACCAGCAACAGCTAAAGGAATAGCAACAGCAATAGCTGTACTGATCCCTGCTGTACCTTGACCACCTTTAACCAAAATAATAGCAGATGCAACAGCAGCCAAAGCAGCGTCAGGGGCAACAGCAGCCCCAATGTTAGCCCAACCTAAAGCGATCATTTGCAAAGATCCGCCTAACATAATTCCGGCAGTTAAATTACCTGTAACTAAACCAATTAATGTACATGCAATTAATGGTTGATGGAATTGGAATTGATCCAAAATACCTTCCAATCCTGCAAAGAACGCTACAATAACAACTAAAATCATTGAAATAGCAGACATGAGATATTTCCTCCTTAATTTTTATTACCTTGATTTACAAGGTCTTGTGCCTTCTTTAATAAGTTATCCATATTTTCTGGAGAACTAGAAGGAACTTTGCGGACATCAAATTTTACGCCCAATTTCTTGAGTTCATTAAATGTATCAATATCCTTTTGATCCATAGCAAGAACTTGGTTAACGTTAACTTTACCATCGCTATAAGCCATTGAACCAACGTTGAGTTCTTTGATATCAACGCCACCCTTAATTGCTTCAAGAGCATCTTGAGGTGTTTCAAATAAAAGCATTGCCTTTGTGTTACCAAAACGAGGATCTTTAGCTACTTCAATCATCTTCTTGATTGGAACAGTATTAGCATGTACACCACTTGGAGCAGCTTGAGCAATCATGTTCTTACGTAACTTATCTTTAGCAACACTATCAGATACAACAATGATACGATTTGGATTCATTGCTTTAGTCCATCCTGTAGCAACTTGTCCATGAAGCAAACGTGTATCAATACGTGCTAAAACATATTTGATTTTACCATCACCGATAACAGTACCTTCAGGAATAGCTCCAGTTGGTTGACCAGAATCTGCTGCTTGTTTAGGTGCTTCCTTAGGTTGTAATGATTCTGGCATTACTTTGACACCATCTTTTGCTGTTTCAATAATATGAGCAGCAATTTCATGTGCAGATTCCATAGAGAAACGTGATGCATAAGCTTCAATGACCATCGGCAAGTTCATACCTGCAACGATTGCCCATTTATCTTTGTGTTGCTCAACCAAGTTATTTGCTTGATTGAAAGGAGTTCCTCCCCAAAGATCCACTAAGAAAAGGACTTCATCTTGACTATCAAAAGATTCAATAGCCTTTTCCATCTTAGCACGTACATCATCTGGACCTTCATCAGGTTTTAAAATAACATGTGCTACGTTTTCTTGCTTGCCAAAAATCATTTCACCAGATTGATAAATACCATCGGCAAAGCCACCATGACTAGCTAGGATAATCCCTACCATTTGTCTTACCTCCTATAAAATAAATTGAAACTACATTTCCAAATTTATAAAGCCTTTTCATTCAATAGCAAAAAATAAAAACATTATAAGTGCTCATGTTGAAAATGTTGTTCCCTTGAAAACACTTACTATAATATCATGAAATGTGATTATTGTCATCAATTTCTTTAAAAATAATTAAAAATAATCAAAAAAACTTAGTTTATAATTGTTTCTTAACTTAAATATATGATTGGTACGCCCCAATTAAGAAAACGTTTTATGTTGCATAGATACATTGTATATCAAACATTTCACCGATCTAATACTTTACTTCTATACATTATAATTACTTATATTATTATAATTTTATATCCATATAAATAAGAAAAAGCCCGTAAATACTTACGAGCTTTTTTCCGTATTATTCAGTTGCTTTCTTAGCTTTTTTAGCAGCCTTTTCACGCGCATTTGTTTCCAAAATACGTTTACGTAAACGTATGGATTCTGGTGTAATTTCTAGAAGTTCATCTTCATTCAAGAATTCTAGAGATTCTTCCAATGTCAAATGTGTTGGTTTCTTAATTGTTGCTGTTTGATCTTTTGTAGCAGAACGAACGTTAGTCATATTCTTACCCTTTGTAACGTTAACAGAAATATCACGTTCACGTGAAGATTGACCTATAATCATACCTTCATAAACTTCTGTACCTGGATCTACAAAAATAGTTCCACGACCTTCAACACCCATAATTGCATATGTTGTAGTTTTTCCTTGATTAATTGATACTAATGCTCCGTTACGACGACCTGGTTCCCATCCTCTAATAACTGGTTTATATTCAGAGAATGTATGGTTTAAGATACCGTATCCACGAGTCATTGATAAGAATTGTGAATCGTATCCAATCAAACCACGTGTTGGTGTAGAGAATTCTAAACGTGTTTGACCATTATTACCAGTTTCCATGTTCAACATTTCACCTTTACGTTGAGCCATAGAATCAATAACCGCACCAGAATATTCATCAGGTGTATCGATAACAACACTTTCAAATGGTTCAGAAAGCTTACCATCAATTTCTCGATAGATTACTTTAGGACGAGATACAGCTAATTCGAATCCTTCACGACGCAATGTTTCAATTAAGATAGATAAATGTAATTCCCCACGACCTGATACAGTCCAAGCATCTGGAGATTCTGTATCTTCAACTTTTAATGAAACATCAGTATGAAGTTGAACTTTCAATCTATCTTCTAGCTTACGTGCAGTAACATTATCACCTTCACGTCCAACAAATGGAGATGTGTTAGTCATAAATGTCATTTGTAATGTAGGAGGATCTATACGAAGCAATGGTAGTGCTTCTGGATGATCAACAGGACATACAGTTTCACCAACGAAAATATCTTCCATACCAGAAACTGCAATTAAATCGCCGGCTTTAGCTTCTTGAATTTCCAAACGTTTCAAACCAAAGAAACCAAATAACTTGGTTACACGGAAGTTCTTTTGAGAACCATCAAGTTTCATAACTGTTACTTGATCACCAACTTTGATCTTTCCACGGAATACACGACCAATACCTACACGACCAACAAATTCGTTATAATCAAGCATTGCCACTTGGAATTGAAGTGGTTCATCTGAGTTATCAACAGGAGCAGGAATCGTATTGATAATTGTATCAAAAATTGGATTCATTGTATGTTCTTGTGTCTCAGGATCAGAATCAAGAGAAGTTGTACCATTCATTGCAGAAGCGTAGATAACTGGGAAATCTAATTGATCTTCATCTGCTCCTAATTCAATGAATAAATCCAATACTTCGTCTACTACTTCTTCTGGACGAGCACCTGGACGGTCAATTTTATTAATAATAACAATTGGTGTTAAATGTTGTTCAAGAGCTTTCTTCAATACAAAACGAGTTTGTGGCATAGTACCTTCAAATGCATCGACAATTAAAAGTACACCATCAACCATTTTCATGATACGTTCAACTTCTCCACCGAAGTCAGCATGTCCAGGTGTATCTAAAATATTAATTTGTTTATCCCCATACTTAACAGCTGTATTCTTGGAAAGAATTGTAATACCACGTTCCTTTTCAAGATCATTGGAATCCAAAGCACGATCACCAATGTCAGTATGTTCATCTAATGTATCTGATTGCTTAAGTAATTCGTTAACTAAGGTTGTTTTACCGTGGTCAACGTGGGCAATAATTGCAACGTTACGAATATCTTCACGTCTTTTCAAAGCTATTTCTTCCCTTCAAAAAATTTTTTAGCACAAAAAGCTTTCATTAATTAATGAAAACAAATTACTCTACTTTCATTTACTTATATTAAAAATGCTGTGGTTCAACCACAGACTTACTCTTATCTATATAGAAATGAGTTTTGTAATGTCTTTTTCAGCATTCTTTGTAGTTACTAATACAACTTTTGATGATAACATATTAGTTTCTTTTACGTCAATTGTTTCAACAACTAAATCTAATGTTTCAGCTAAAATTTTTCCAGCAGCCAAATCCCATGGGCGTAATGCTGAAGCATAACAAATACATCTTCCTGTTAAAACATTAATAAATTCTAGACCAGCACAACCGTACATTCTTAAACCAGCACTAGCATCTACTACTCTTCTAAAACCATAGCTATCATTCATGACAAAAGGTCTGCAAAGTTGTACTAAACCTTCACTTAAAATACTATCTGTTGGAATTGCAAGCTGATAATCGTTGCAATAAACGGCATCATATACCGGTCCACCCCAATATAGTTCATCCCTTATAATGTCATATATATATCCTAAAAGCGGACGATTATTATAATATACAGCAATCATACTTGCAAAATTACGTTTTTGCTTAACAAAATTCATCGTACCATCAATTGGATCTAAAATAAAAACTAGCCCTTTCATATTTATAAGCGGATGTATTTTTGAAGTTTCCTCTCCTAAAATCTTAGCTTCTGGGTATGCATTTTGTATTTGTTGAATATAAAATCTCTCAACCTCTTTATCAACATTCGTCACTAAATCTGTCGGTCCACTTTTCGTTTCAACATCCAAGCTTAAATTGAAACTATCTAATATTATTTCCCGAGCTTTTCTTAGCCAATCTTTAACGTTAGCATCAATGCCTTGAAAATCTCTCATAAAATTCCACTATCCTTTTACAAATTTTTTCTCGTTTTCTTTAACTTTTTTTACTGATTGATAAATACTATAACCCGAAAATTTTTCATATTCTCTATCTAGCCTTTTTTGAAGCATTTTAGATGGGGCTACTTTCAAAAAATCTTGATATTTATCCAGGAATTCCTCCCTATTCACCCCATTAGTATTATATTTTTCAACTTCTGCATAAAATTCACAAGCAATTATAATCTCCTCCGTACTCCAATCAGGTAGTAACGGATAACTGTAATTTTCTTTTACCATTTGTTAAACCTCATCTTAATTTATATCTATCTAACTCATCATTAATAGCTTTTTTTATCTCGTTTAAAGCCTCTTGCTCATCTTCTGTATAATTCACTTTTATTAATTCTATAACTCCCATCTTTCCAACTAATACAGGTGAACTATAACTTTCAATCTCTTCATTCCTACTATGAACCAGAGTTATTATAAACTGTTCGGAAGTATCCATCGCCATTAATATCTTATTCAATACAGAAGAAAAAACTAACTTCCGAGTCTTTTCAGCTAACTCTTTATACTCTCTAGATATTTCTTGCATATTTTTTACACTAAACATATTTTTTTCTTGCACTATTAAACTCATAAGTGATGCTTCAGCAACTCTACCCTTACTCCACAAAACAAAAGACTTATCCCTAGTTCCAATTACACTCGTCTGAATATAATTACTATTAATCCCTAATTTCTTTGCAACCATTCTAGCTACAACTTCTGATTCTATAGAAGTTCCTAATCCCAACACTTGTCTAGATGAAAGCCCTGTGTATTTTAAAATTTCATTAATCAATAAATAGTCCTTATTACTATCTAATACAACTATACCATTAAATCCATTGGCTACAGCTTCAGTGACCACTTTTTGAATCCAACTATTCTTTTGAGCAAAATTATCTCTATCCACATCAATTGAAAGTAGCATCATGTCAATTTCATCCCAATTTACAGTTTCATTTATATAAAAATAAAAATTAGGTGATAACAGACGTGAACACTCTACTAAATTATTTATTTCATCCTGAATATCAGTATCATTAATTTGCCAATTAAAATATAACTTAGTGTTATTATTTATGCCTATTTTCAGAAAGTCCAGTACGCTTTCATTATATCCATAATATACTATCTTCTGCATTAATCATTTTACTCCTTTCTTTATATTTTATTACTACTATTCTACCATATAATTAGATATAGTAACTTTTTTTGACTTAAAACTATTAATATGCTATTACAGAAAAATTGTGATATCATAAGTGTATTAAATCATATTATTGGAGGTTTTTTCTGTTGATTACAATGGATAACATTATTCGTGATGGAAATCCAACTCTAAGAGCCAGAGCAAAAGCTATCGAATTTCCATTAAGTGAAGAAGATAAAAAATTAGCACACGATATGATGGAGTTTCTCGAAAATAGTCAAAATCCTGAAATTGCCAAAAAATATCATCTTCGTGCGGGTGTTGGTTTAGCAGCTCCTCAAGTAAATGTTTCTAAAAGAATGACCGCTGTTTTGGTTCCAGGTATTGAAGATGATGATGAACCAATTTTTAAACATGTTCTGATCAATCCTACAATTTTAAGTGAATCCGTTCAATTAGCAGCACTTGGTGAAGGTGAAGGTTGCCTTTCAGTTGATCGTGATATTCCAGGATATGTCCCTCGACACGATCGTATTAAACTTCGCTGGTATGATCTAGATGGAAATAAGCATGTTGAAAGACTTCGTGACTACCCTGCAATTGTAGTTCAACATGAAATTGATCACTTAAATGGTATTTTATTCTATGATCATATTAATAAGGAACAACCTTTAACCGTTCCAGAAGGTACTATTATTTTAGAATAAAATAAATCTCAAAAATAACTTTATACAAGCAAAAGATCGATAAAGATTAATGTTTTAGTAACTTAATCTTTACCGATCTTTTATTTTTTACTTGATGATTCTCCACTATTTCTTAAAACCAGGCTCTAACTTTTCAATATCATTTAAATACTTATACGTTGCCTCATTCATTATATACGCTACATCTATATGCAGTATATTTTCTAGCTGCCAAATATCTGATACTATAAATGGAGGTTTATTAGCCATATTTTGAATTTTTTTCTGTTTTGCATAATCAAATAATTTCTTTTCTAGTAATTCCTTCAAAGCATTTAGTTTCTCACTGGAAAATTTTTGATTCTGAATCAATTCTACTGAATATTCAAAAACCATCACATCTTTTCCCCAAACGTCAGATACTACTGCTATATCCCTTATATTTTTGTGATTATTCTGATTAAACCATTCTAGATCTATCTCATTTATCGATTTATACATAGCGTCGTCAGTAAGCTTTCTACTTCTTGCTTGTAATCTTTTCAATTCCTTGTTTTTTATGTAATACTGTATAACAACAATAATTACAATGAAAACTATCGCAGTTAATATAACTAACCAAAATTTCATATCATCAGCCTCTTTCTACAAAGCTTCCTCATTTTTAAGTATATCACAGTCTATTGTCTAATTTTTATATGTTTTGTCTAAGTTCTATACTTAATTTGCTTGTTATGCTAAAATGTACTTAACTATTGTGTAAAGCAATCTTTGTTCGGTTAAATAATTTTTTGTTATACACTATTGTGTAAATTCATTTTAAAGGAGAAGTTTTAATGACTTTTAAAGTATATTATCAACCATCAAAAAAATCTAATCCAAAGCGTGAAAATACTCATGTTATGTATTTTGAAGCTAAAGACGAAGTTGAAGCTCGTCATCTTGTTGAAACACATTTTCCAGAATACAATGTTGAATTTATTGAAGCTTTGGACGAAGCTACACTTGAATATGAAAAACAAAGTGTTAACTTCAAACTTACGGAGTTTTAGTTAAATGAAAAAACTAAATGTTAAAAATAATGAGACTGCTGTTTTTGCAATCGGTGGTCTTGGAGAAATTGGAAAGAATACTTACGGTATCCAATTTCAAGATGAAATCATCGTAGTGGATGCTGGTATCAAATTTCCAGAAGATGATTTGTTAGGTATTGATTATGTTATACCTGACTACTCATATTTAATTGCAAATCAACAAAAAATTAAAGCTTTAGTTATCACACATGGACATGAGGATCATATTGGCGGTATTCCTTATTTACTACAAAAAATAAATGTACCTGTCTATGCTGGCCCTCTTGCACTTGCATTGATTAAAAGCAAACTAGAAGAACATGGACTACTTCGCACAACTGAACTTCATGAAATAGATGAAGACTCTATTCTAAAATTTAGAAAAACGACAGTATCTTTTTTTAGAACAACACATTCTATCCCTGATACTTTAGGTGTGGCTGTCAAAACACCTTCTGGAACAATTGTATGTACAGGAGATTATAAGTTCGATCTTACTCCTGTTACAAATCAGCCACCTAATTTACAAAAAATGGCAAAATTAGGTGATGAAGGTGTGCTTTGCCTACTTTCTGATAGTACTAATGCTGAAATTCCTAACTTTACTAAGTCAGAACGCTGGGTTGGCCGTTCTATTCGTCGTATATTTGAAAAAGTCGAAGGCCGTATAATATTTGCTACTTTTGCCTCTAACATTTCGCGTGTACAGCAAGCTACATCTGCAGCTATTGCTCGTGGTCGTAAAATAGCTGTTTTTGGACGTAGTATGGAAGCTGCAATTGTAAATGGTAGAGAACTTGGTTATTTAGATATTCCTGACGATGCTTTAGTTGATGCTAGAGAAATAAGTAGTTTACCCGCTAATAAAATTATGATTCTATGTACAGGATCTCAAGGAGAACCTATGGCAGCTTTGAGTCGTATAGCTAATGGTACTCACCGTCAAGTATCTATTCAACCCGGTGATACTGTAGTATTCTCTAGTTCTCCTATTCCAGGAAATACTACCAGTGTAAATAAAGTTATTAATGAGTTAGAAGAAGCTGGAGCTACTGTTATTCATGGTAAAGTTAATAATATTCACGCCTCTGGACATGGTGGTCAAGAAGAACAAAAACTTATGCTTCGCTTGATGAAACCTAAGTACTTCATGCCTGTCCATGGTGAATACAGAATGTTAAAAATTCATACTGAGTTAGCTGAAAAGTGCGATGTTCCTAAAGAAAATTCATTTATTCTAAAAAATGGAGATGTTTTAGCACTTACAAAGGATTCAGCAAGATATGCAGGCCACTTTAATGCTGGTGATGTCTATGTTGACGGTTCTGGCGTTGGAGATATTGGAAATGTTGTACTTCGAGATCGTCGTTTACTTTCAGAAGAAGGTCTAGTAGTTGTTGTAGCAACCATAGATATGCAAAAGCGCCAAATTATTGCCGGCCCAGATTTATTATCACGAGGTTTTATCTACATGCGTGAATCTGGCGATTTAATTAATCAAGGTCGTCGTCATCTTTATCGTTCTATTAAGAGAGAACTTAAAAATGATAAAGTTTCTGAAGCTCAAATTAAAAATACTATTATCTCTGATCTGCAAGAATTTTTATTTGAACAAACAGAAAGACATCCTATGATTTTACCAATGCTTGTTACAATATAATTTAGATATATTAAAAACGGTATAAGAACTATTGTTAGTAGTCCTTATACCGTTTATTTTATACTATACATCTTAATAATTATTCTTCATGATACCATTCGTAATGGTAAATACCTTCACGATCAGTACGTTCATAAGTATGTGCCCCAAAGTAGTCACGTTGTGCTTGAATAATATTTGCAGGAAGATGTGCAGATCTATATTGATCATAATATGTGATAGCACTAGAAAATCCTGGGCAAGCAACACCTGCTTTAATTGCTAAAGCAGCAATATCACGGACATCATTTTGATATTCTTCAACGATTTTCTTGAAGTAATCGTCTAACATCAAATTCTTTAATTCAGGATTCTTTTCATATGCATCAGTAATCTTTTGTAAGAATTGAGCACGAATAATGCAACCTTCACGCCAAATCTTAGCCATATCGCCATAATTTAGGTTCCAGTCATAATTTTCAGATGCTACTCTTAATTGTTCAAAACCTTGAGCATAACTCATAATCTTACTAAAGTATAATGCACGACGAATTTTTTCTACTAATTCTTTCTTATTTACGTCACCTAAATCAAATTCCGGATTAGGTAAAACTTGACTAGCAGCCACACGTTCATCTTTCATTGCTGAAATATAACGAGCATATACAGATTCTGTAATTAATGATTGAGGTACTCCTAATTCTAAAGCACTTTGAGAACTCCACTTACCAGTACCCTTGTTGCCAGCACGATCTAAAATAACATCTACAATTGGTTTACCCGTACCCAAATCATCTTTACGAGTTAAAATATCAGCAGTTATATCAATTAAATAACTCTTCAACTCGCCATCTTTCCATTCATTAAATACGTCAGAAATTTCATCATTTGATAAACCTAGTAAGTTACGCATCAAGTTATAGCTTTCAGCAATAAGTTCCATATCACCGTATTCAATACCGTTATGAACCATCTTAACATAGTGACCTGCTCCGTTAGGTCCAACGTAAGTTACACAGGCTTCACCATCTTCAGCCTTAGCAGCTATTTTCTTCAAAATTGGTTCTACTAAATCATATGCTTCTTTTTGTCCACCTGGCATTAAAGAAGGTCCTTCTAACGCACCTTTTTCTCCCCCAGATACACCCATACCGATAAAGTTAATACCAGAATTATCTAGTTCTTCATTGCGACGCATAGTTTCTTGGAAGAATGTATTTCCACCATCAATTAAAACATCACCTTTATCTAAATGAGGCAATAATGACTTAATTGTTGCATCTGTTGGAGCACCCGCTTTAACCATCAAAATAATTCGACGAGGTGTTTCTAAAGAATTAACAAAATCTTCAATCGTATAACTAGGTACTAAATTCTTATCAGGATGATCAGCAACTACCTTTTCAGTTTTTGATCCTGTTCTGTTATAGATAGCAACACTGTATCCACGACTTTCAATGTTTAAGGCTAGGTTTTTACCCATAACAGCCATACCAACAACACCAATTTGTGGTTTGCTCATAATAAATATCCTCCTAAATTATCATATACAATTTCAACATGTAAATTACAATAGTATTCTAACAAATATCATATCATGGTGCAATTAATTAAATATACATAAAAATGCTTATTTTACTATTTCAGGTTTACTCTTACCATCAACAGTATCTTTTGTAATAACTACCTCTTTAATATTATCTTCGCTAGGAATGTCAAACATAATATCTCTCATAGTAGCTTCAACAATGGATCTCAAACCTCTGGCACCTGTGTTTCTTTCAATAGCTAAATGCGCAATTTCCTTAACAGCATCATCTTCAAATTTTAATGATACATCATCAAACGATACTAATTTTTGATATTGCTTAATTAATGCATTCTTAGGTTCTGTTAAAATTCTCACTAAATCTTCTTCAGTAAGTTTTTCAAGTGCTGTAAGAATTGGCAAACGACCAATAAATTCAGGGATTAATCCAAACTTTAATAGGTCTTCAGGAATGATTTGTTGCATTAAACTCTTATCAGGATCATATTCCTGCTTAGAATCTACACCAAAACCTATTGTTTTGTCTCCTAAACGATTTTTTACCATTGTTTCAATACCATCAAAAGCTCCACCAACAATAAATAAAATATTTGTAGTATCAATTTGTATAAATTCTTGTTGTGGGTGCTTACGGCCACCTTGAGGAGGAACATTAGCTATTGTACCTTCAAGAATCTTAAGTAACGCTTGTTGTACACCTTCACCAGAAACATCACGCGTAATTGATACATTTTCAGATTTCTTAGCAATTTTATCAATTTCATCTATATAAATAATGCCTCTTTGAGCTCTTTCTACATCATAATCAGCATTTTGTAAAAGTTTCAATAAAATATTTTCAACGTCTTCACCAACATAACCTGCTTCTGTTAAAGTTGTTGCATCTGCAATTGCAAATGGTACGTTCAAAATTCTAGCTAAATTTTGAGCTAAGAATGTTTTACCAGAACCTGTTGGTCCAACAAGACAAATATTACTCTTTTGTAATTCTGTTCCATCATCATCTGACAATGAAGCATTAACACGTTTGTAGTGATTATATACAGCAACTGCTAATGTTTTCTTAGCTTCTTCCTGTCCAACAACGTATTGATTTAAAGTATCAACAATTTCATGAGGAGTAGGAACATTAGTAAAATCTTTTTGTGCTTCTGCTTTTGTTTCTGTATCAATAATTGATTGTGCTAATTCTACACATTCATTACATATATACACTCCTGGTCCAGAAATCATACTTTTAACTTGATCTTCTGTTTTTCCACAAAAAGAACATGTCGCAGGAGTCTTATTATCTTCATTTTCAAACATCTAAAAATCTCCCTACGTGTTTTTTATTTCATAAGACTGCCTTTATTTTAGCAAACAATAGTGCTAAACGCCATTAACACGACTTAAAAGCTACTTATCTTAATTATTAATAAAAAAAGTGCCAATAGATTTTCATCCATCAGCACTTCTATAACTAATTAGTTCTGTAAAAGTTATACTTTCACCTACAGAAAATCACTAAGGAAGTCTTAATTATTCTTCATCCTTTTTAGCATCACGAGTTTGCTTTGCAGAATCAGCAATTTCATCAACTACTTTTCTAACTGCAATATCATGCTTCAACATGTCATCAGATAAAGCAGAACGAACTGCTGCTTCATCCATTTGATATTGTTCAGCTAAACTCTTAATTTCAGCATTGATTTCATCTTCAGATGGTTCAATCTTTTCAGTCTTAACAATTGCTTCAAGAACAAGATTTGTTTTAACGCGCTTTTCAGCACCTTCTTCAAATTGTTTGTGCAAATCATCTGCTGATGTACCTGTTAATTGGTAATACATATCAGCACTGATACCTTGATTTTGCATACCTGCTAAGAAGTTATCCATTTGACGATGTACGTCGTCCTCAATCATAACAGCTGGAATTTCACCAATTGTTGCATTTTCTACAGCAATATCAAGTGCTTCTTCTTGAATTGCAGCTTTAGCTTCAGCAACTTTTTGATCTTTCAAACGATCTTTAATTTTTGCCTTTAATTCTTCAAGAGTTGCAACATCTTCATCAACATCTTTTGCAAATTCATCATCTAGTTCTGGTAATTCTTTTGTCTTTACTTCATGAATCTTTGTATCAAAAACAGCTTCTTTACCAGCTAGATCTTTTGCTTGATAATCTTCTGGGAATGTTACAGTTACAGCAACTTCTTCACCAGCTTTGTGACCTACTAATTGATCTTCAAAACCTGGAATAAATTGACCAGAACCTAATTCAAGAGAATGGTTTTCACCTTTTCCACCATCAAAAGCTTCTCCATCGATCTTACCTTCAAAATCAATAACAACAGTGTCACCTTGTTCTGCTGGTTCATCTTCTTTAAGAACTAATTCTGCTTCTTGTTGTTGTAATCTATTCAATTCATTTTCAATATCAGCTTTCAAAACACGTGTTGGGTGCTTTGTAACTTCTAAATCTTTATATTGACCTAATTCAACTTCAGGTTCAACAGTAACTTTTGCAGTTAATACCCATGCAGCATCTGATTCCATTGATTCAACATCAATTTGTGGTTGATCAACTGGATTGATATCTGCTTCTTTAACAGCATTTGAATATGCTTCAGGTAATAAATCATTTAAAGCTTCTTGATATAATGCTTCTTCACCATACATCTTGTTGAAGATTTGGCGAGGAACTTTACCCTTTCTAAATCCAGGTACATTTAAAGATTTCTTTACACGATTGAAAGCAGAATTCAAGCCTTCTTTAATTTTTTCTGGAGCAATTTCAAAAGTTAATTTACCTTCGTTTGTTCCGTCTTTCTTTTCCCACTTTATAGACATCTTATTCCCTCCGAATAATTATTTTTAATAATTACTTAGTAATTGCATACCTATTAATTTTAACGTAGATAATCAAAATTGTAAATGTTTAGAGTGTAAAAAAGTTAGTAAATACATCTTTTTACACAAAAAAAGAAGGTTGGAAAACCAACCCTCTTTCTTGAAAGTTAACAAAATGTCAACATTACGTGAAATCTTATTAGTCGTCGATTTCAGAAACCACACCAGCACCAACTGTACGGCCACCTTCACGAACTGTGAACTTAAGACCTTTTTCAATAGCAACTGGAGCAATCAATTCTACTGTAAATGTTACGTTATCACCAGGCATAACCATTTCTACACCTTCTGGTAATTCGATAACACCAGTAACGTCTGTTGTGTGGAAGTAGAATTGTGGACGATAGTTAGAGAAGAATGGTGTATGACGACCACCTTCGTCCTTTGTCAATACGTAAACTTCACCTTTGAATTTCTTGTGAGTTTGGATTGAACCTGGCTTAGCCAAAACTTGTCCACGTTCAACTTGTGTACGGTCAACACCACGAAGTAAAGCACCGATGTTATCGCCAGCTTCACCTTCGTCAAGTGTCTTACGGAACATTTCAACACCAGTAACAGTTGTCTTAACAATGTCATCCTTCAAACCAACGATTTCAACTTCGTCACCAACTTTAACTGTACCACGATCGATACGACCAGAAGCAACAGTACCACGACCTGTGATTGTAAATACATCTTCAACAGGCATTAAGAATGGCTTATCTGTAGGACGTTGTGGAGTTGGAATGTATTCGTCAACTGTGTCCATTAATTCCATGATTTGTGCTTCAGCATCTTTGTCGCCTTCAAGAGCCTTCAAAGCGGAACCACGAATAACAGGAATATCGTCACCAGGGAAGTCATATTCAGATAATAAATCACGAACTTCCATTTCAACTAAGTCAAGTAATTCGTCATCGTCAACCAAGTCGCACTTGTTTAAGAATACAACAATGTATTCAACACCAACTTGACGAGCAAGTAAGATGTGTTCACGAGTTTGTGGCATAGGACCATCAGTAGCAGCAACAACTAAGATAGCACCATCCATTTGTGCAGCACCAGTGATCATGTTCTTAACGTAGTCAGCATGTCCTGGAGCATCGATATGTGCATAGTGACGCTTTTCTGTTTCATATTCAACGTGAGCTGTGTTGATTGTAATACCACGTTCACGTTCTTCTGGAGCAGCGTCAATAGAAGCGTAGTCAGAAGCTTCAGCCAAACCTTTTTCAGCTAAAACCTTTGTAATTGCTGCTGTTAAAGTTGTTTTCCCATGGTCAACGTGTCCGATTGTACCGATGTTTACATGGGGTTTTGTTCTTTCGTAATGTTCTTTAGCCATTAAAGAAAACCTCCTAAAAATTTGCAAGAAATATCGTATAATACGATAAACCTTTGTTTTTATTATACTACTTCTCTAAAAGAAAACCAAGTGTGATATCTATTAAAGAAGAATTCTCTAAATATTATATATATATAGAATGATTTTGTAAACAAAAAAATTATAATTTTTTTGAAAATAATTCATTGTTACAAACTCCAGCATTCGATAAGTATTATTACTATTCCTAAAAAACTTTCAGTCATACTTATCAAACGTTATGAGTTTATCATCACACAATAAAATATGCAATCTTTTTGCATACTTTATTTTCATCTATTTTGATAATGTATACATAATTAGTTGATTCACAGATTATTCCATTGTTCGATGTAGTCTTCTAATTTCTTCGAAAAAGCCAGTTCCTGTTCATTTAGAACTTTAAACTCATCATTACATAGTAATATATATATTAAGTTTTGTTCTAAATTCTGTTCAATATCATTGAATGGATACAGCACCATTAACTTTAAAACTATCTCCTTCCATTTCAAATCTTTCTCAAAGTCATCCATTGGTAATTGTTTAAATTCTTTATAGATTTTTTTATAAATTTTATATTCTTCTATTTCTTTCAATTTTCTTACATCTAATATTTTGACAGTATTTTTATAATCTGTATATTGTACTGTTTCTTCTAAATTTAATTTTCTATAATCATCTAGTATGTTACTTTTTAAAAGTGGATGTATGTTGGAATCTATTAATATTTTTTTAGTATTTATGAAGAAATCATCTACACTTAATCCATAGGCATCTTTCAGTATTTTTCTTTGTTGAAATAGAGGAAAAACACCTAGATAACTTAGCTGTTTTATTAGCTCAAGTTTTGAATTCTTATTTAAGTAATCTGTTAATAGTGTTTGCTGATTCTTATCAAATTCTTTTTGTTCACTTTCTGTTGTATATTCAAATATATTATTTGATAACTCTTGCAATTTTACATTCATCCCTGCAAAAATTGTTGCTTTTTGATACTTCTTGAATTTCTCATTGTCAATAATATACTGTCTTATATATTCGTTTGCTGTTTCATATGCAGCAATATAGTCCTCTATTTTAAGAAATACTAAAAATAAAAAATAATTTGTCCTAAATGTTTTCTTTTCTAGATACTCTTTTTCTAGTAATTTTCTTGCTTTTGTATAATCTTTATTTTTATATGCTTCTTCAGCTTGAAAATATAATTCACTCAAATTATCACCTTATAAAAAAGTCGTTGAAGATTTGTTCAACGACTTTTAATATTAACCTTTCTTTTTCTTCTTAGAAAAATGATTATTTTGATTTATTTCCATAATTACTGGTAAAATAACTGGATGACGCTTTGTTTGCTCATACAAGAAATTATTCAAATTTTCTCGAATATCTTGTTTTAATTGGCTCCAGTCAAATTCCTTGTTATCCAAATCTCTTTGAACAATCTTAGCTACAATATCCCTACTTTCAACCATCAAATCTTTACTTGTTTTAATATATACGAAACCACGAGATGTTATTTTAGGAGTATCAACAATCTTCCTCTTTTTACGATCAATAGTAACCACAGCAATAAAAATTCCATCTTCTGATAAGATTTTTCTATCTCTCAAAACAATATTTCCAATATCTCCAACACCAGTTCCATCAATCATAGTGTTGCCTACTTCTACACTTGATGAAATTGTCATCTCATCTTTCTTATATTCTAAGACATCACCTTTTTTGAGTAAAAAGATATTTTCACTAGGAATCCCTAGTTCTCTAGCTAATTCTGCATGCGCAGACAACATTCTATATTCACCTTGAACAGGAATGACGTAACGTGGTTTTACCAAGTTCATCATTAACTGCAAATCATTCTTACTTGCATGACCTGAAGAATTTAATTCATCAAAAATAGCTTTAACGTCTGCTCCTGAGCGATATATCATGTCTCTAGTTCTTGCAACCTTAGTTTCCATAGCATGAGATGGAGTAGTTGTAATAAATACCAAATCTCCTTCATGTAGATTGATAAATCTATGTCTACCCATAGACATTTTTTGCAATGATTTTAATGGTTCTCCAGAACGTCCAGTTTCAAGAATTACAATTTCATCATCATTGTAGTCGTTAATTTTTTTAATAGGTATGAGTAAATCCTCTTCCGGTAATACTAATTTATTTAAACGCATTGCAGTTTTAACAACTTTTTCTACATCATGTCCAGTAAGAGCCACTTTTCTATTATTAGCTGCAGCTGCATTAAAAATTTGTTGTACTCGTAAAATATTTGAAGCTACGCAAGCTACAATAATTCTTCCTTTACGGTATTCAAAATTTTCACTAATAAAATCATATATTGCTCGCTCATTAACTGTTTCTCTAGGATTTTCAGCATTGGCTGACTCACTTAATAAAGCTAGCACACCTTCACGACCAATTTCAGTTAATCTTGCATAATCTGTTCGATAACCTTTTTCTGCAGACTGATCAAATTTAAAGTCTCCAGTATAAACAACATTTCCATTTTCTGTTTTAATAACCACACCCAAAGACTCTGGAATAGAATGTGTAGTTTGAAAAAATGATATCGTTGCATTTTCAAAATCTATTTCTGTACTCTCATCAATTACATGAAAATCATCGAATTTTCTAGCATCTTCTTCATTTTCACATGCAATTTTAGCTAGTTCAATTGTTAATTCTGATCCAAAAACTGGCACATCAAATTCACTAACAAAATATGGTAGTGCTCCTATGGCATCTGCATGACCGTGTGTTAAGAAAACACCCACTATTTTACGTGAATTCTCTCTTAAATATGAAAAATCAGGAATAACAAAATCTATACCTAATAGTTCATTTTCTGGATACTTTAATCCACAGTCTAAAATAAATATTTCATCATCAACTTCGACAGCATACATGTTTTTGGCATTTTCACGTACCCCACCTAGCGAGATGATTTTTATATCACTCATATTTCCACCTCTTAATTATTAAATTTTTAATTTTTTAAATAATTCATTTTCTTCGTTCTTATCAAGTGAAACAATAGGTAAACGGCATCCTCCAACGTTATAACCAATTTTATTCAAAGCAGCTTTAACTGGACTAGGTGAAGGATAAGAAAAAAGTGCTTCAGCCTTTGGTATTAAATCTCTCATAATTTTTCCAGCCATGAACACGTCTCCAGATTCTAAACTAGAATACATTGTCTTCATATTATCACCATAGATATGACTAGCAACTGAAATAATACCTTGCCCACCTAAAACTCTAGCAGATAGTGCTTCAGCATCTTCTCCTGAATAAACTAGAAAATCTTCTGGAACATTTTCTACTATTTTAGCTATATTTTCGACACCCGTACAATCTTTAATACCTATGATGTTATCATGTTGAGCAAGTTCAATAATAGTATCAACTTCCATGGTTACTCCTGTTCTTCCAGGAATGTTATAGATTATAATAGGTAAATTACTATAGTCTGCGACTTTTCTAAAATGAGCAATCATACCCTTTTGATTAGGTTTATTATAATAAGGTACCACAACTAAAGCAGCATCAACACCATCAATATCAGCCACTTTATTAGTATAATCTATTGTTTGTTGTGTATTATTTGATCCAGTTCCCACCATTAATGGTACTCTACCATCAATAAATTTCACAGAATCTTTTATCAATTGTAATTTTTCGTCTTCACTTAAAGTTGGTGCTTCACCAGTTGTTCCTGAAACAAGAAGACCTTCTGTACCATTATCAAGCAAGTAATTAATAAGATTTTTTGTTCTTTTAGAACTATAGTTACCTTCATCATCAAAAGGTGTAACCATCGCAGTCAAAATATGAGCATTTCTAAAATTCATGATAAAATCTCACTCCAATTTTCATTCGTTCTTTAATATTCTAATAGTTAATTATAGCATACTTTATATATCGTGACGTATAAAAAAAAAGAGCCAGTATAAAACTACTAGCTCTATAGAGTATGCAATTACTTTCAAAAATTAACGACGTAAGCCTAAACTCTTAACAAGTTCACGGTAACGTTGTACATCTGTGTTACGTAAGTATGCTAAAAGGTTACGACGATGACCAATCTTCTTCATCAAACCACGGTAAGAAGCATAATCCTTCTTGTGAGCTTTGATATGATCGTTCAATTCGTTAATATCAGCTGTTAAAACTGCAATTTGTACTTCTGCAGAACCTGTATCTCCTTCATGACGAGCATACTTCTTCATAATTTCGTTTTTCTTTTCTTGTGAAATAGCCAATGTATTTCCCACCTTTCATAATAGTTGCCTTAATCCGAGATAAGACGACGGTGACCCGCCAAACTCAGTAAAAAGGTCATATTTGTATTCAACATACTAGAATAGTTTACAAGATATTTATTAAAAATGCAATACTTACAAGCTATCTTCTAAAAAATTATTTATTATATTAGTATGTCAAGGAATTTTTCTTGACATCTACGTATTTTTTTATTGCATTGTTTTGAACGCTCTTGTATAATGATAAATGTTGAAAAATTAGCTTGTCTTTATTAGAAGCTATAAATCGGAGGTGAAAAATTCATGCCAATTATCAAATCTGCTATTAAACGTGTTAAAACAACTGAAAAAGCTAATGCAAAGAACTCATCTCAATTAAGTAA
Organism: Ligilactobacillus sp. MP3; assembly: GCF_024436335.1. Taxonomy (NCBI): domain Bacteria; kingdom Bacillati; phylum Bacillota; class Bacilli; order Lactobacillales; family Lactobacillaceae; genus Ligilactobacillus; species Ligilactobacillus sp. MP3. Next base: position 193,901 of record NZ_JANFQI010000002.1, on the reverse strand, counting down.
GATGCGTACTGCTGTTAAGAAATTTGAAAAAGCTAAAACTGCTGGTGCTGACAACGTTGAACAACTTTTCAACGAGGCAGTTTCTGCTATCGACAAAGCACAATCTAAAGGTTTAATTAAAGCAAACAAAGCTGCTCGTGATAAGTCACGCATGGCTGCTCGTTTAGCTAAATAATTGACTTAAAAAACTGGCGAACCGAATTTTTTGGTTCGCCAGTTTTTTCTTTTAGAAGATTGTAAATGTCAATCTTAGTAATTTTATTACTGATATTTTCAATTTTATTTATATAGTAATAAACTTTCAACATTATATTTCATCACAGAAAGTAAAAGGAGCAACAACTCAGAGCAAGCTTAATTTTTTATAGTTTACCCCCAAATTGCCCCCTTCGGCTTATTTTTTAATAATTTTATCATTCGTTATTAAAGGGTATAAAAAAAGAAACCCTGCAACAGCAAGGTTTCTAACGTTTTTAGCCACGGCGACGTTCTGGGATACGAGCTGCCTTACCGTGTAATGCACGTAAGTAGTATAACTTAGCACGACGTACACGACCGTGACGAGTAACTTCAATTTTATCAACACGTGGTGTATGTAATGGGAAAGTACGTTCAACACCAATACCGTTACTAATCTTACGAACAGTATATGTTTCACTGATACCTTCACCACGACGCTTAATAACTACACCTTCAAAAATTTGGATACGTTCACGTGAACCTTCAACGATTCGAGCATGAACACGTACTGAATCACCAGCACGGAAATCTGGAATATCATTACGTAATTGAGATTCCGTAATCTTTGCGATTAATGGATTTACTGACATTAAAATCTTTCCTTTCACCGACATTCATGTCCAGTTGCAGCGGAATATCGTTATTATATGGCAAATAAGCCAATTAATAAAATACCATAATTTACTATAAAAGTAAAGGACCAATTTTATTTTTTATTCAAATTTGAATGATGCATTCCATATACAAAATAAATAATAATACCTATTATAAACCAAACCAACATTAGTAGTTTTGCATCAATATTTAAATTCCAAAATATTATAATTGACACTAGTGCCGAAATAGCTGGTAACAAAGGATATCCTGGCATTTTAAATTTAGCTTCAGGTAGATCAATTCCTTCTCTCTTTCTCAGAGCATAAATCCCTATTGAAACAAAAATAAATGCCACTAAAGTTCCCGCTGATACTAATGTTGCAAGAAAATCGAATGGAAAAAAGGAAGCTAATATTAATGCACCTAATGAAATTGACCATAAAGCATTCTTAGGAACATGTTTAGTATTAATTTTCCCTAATTTTGGAGATAAAAGCCCGTCTCTACCAAATGAATAAATTAACCTAGATGAAGCCAATAAAATACCTATTAAAGCAGAAAATATACCTATTATAGCTACCAGAGATAATAAATTTGCTGTAAAATAATGTCCTGCTTTTCTTAATGCAAAAGCCGCTGGTTCAGCATTACCAGCATAAATACTATACTTAAACATTCCGACTAATACTAGGGAAACTAGTACAAAAAATCCTGTTCCTAAAAATAGAGTCCCTAATAATCCCTTAGGCATTGTTTTCTGTGGATTAATAGTTTCAGCTGTATTTGCTGCAATAGCATCAAAACCAACATAAGCAATGAATATTTGTGATGCACCTGCTAAAATACCCATTAAGCCACCAAAATGAGTTCCAGCTTTATGAGCAGGAATAAATGGAACATAATTATCAGGATGGATAGCCGTTGCTCCCACTGCAATAAAAATAATAATTACTATTAATTTTAGCATTACTATTCCATTTTCTATCCTAGCAACTTGCTTTACACCTTTTGACAATAAGACAGTAACTAACAAAATTGCAAAAGCCGCTAAAACGTCAAAAATCTGTCCAGTATTAGGATTAAATCCCCCACTAAGAGCTACTGGCAAATAAATACCCATACTTTTTAAAAATCCTTGCATATAAGCAGACCAACCTGAAGCAACAAACGCTACAGAAATAAAATATTCTGCTAATAACGCCCAGCCTGCAATCCAGCCAAAGAATTCCCCAAAGAGTACGCTTATCCATGAAAAAGCAGATCCAGCAAATGGCAAAACAGAAGCCATCTCGGCATAAGCAAGTGCCGAAAGTCCAGCACCTATTGCTCCTATAATAAATGCCAACGGAACAGCAGGACCTGTATATTCAGCAGCTACAATACCTGGTAAAGTGAATATGGCAGTACCTACTACCATTCCAGTTCCCAAACCAATTAAATCTAGAGTTCTTAAACTAGGACTTAATTTTGAATCTTTCGCTGCATATAGTTTAGGATTTTGCTTTTGCATTATTTTTTTCAAAAATGTTTTCTTATTCAAGATATTAACTCCTCAAAAGTAAATTTTTCCAATAATTTAGAAATTTCTATCACTTTTCCAGGATTAAGATTATGTTCTCCTAAAGATTTTTCCATCCAACTCATATCAAACCATTCATCAAATTTATATCCACTGTTATGGAAGGTTCCTACATGTCTGTAGCCTAATTTTTCATGAAATAAGATACTTCCTTTGGTTACATACTTGCTTTCTTCACTTGGATTAGTTATACAAGCATTTACATTTAAAATACCTTGCTTCTTTAAAAGATTCTCCAAAACTTTATATAATTGCAAACCTAACCCTTTACCTCTACTATTTTCATCAACATATATAGATGTTTCTACGGACCAATCATACGCTTCTCTATTTTTAAAAGTGTTAGCATAGGCATATCCCATAATTTTACCATCTATTTCTGCTACTATATAAGGATACTTTTTTACTATACTAGCTATCCTGTTTTTAAACTCTTCTAATGTTGGCACCGTATATTCAAAAGTAATAGCTGTATTTTCCACATATGGGCGATAAATTTGCAAAATTCTTTCAGCATCATTTAAATTAATCAATCTAATTTTAGCCTTTTCCATGAATTTCCACATCCTTATCCCGTTCAAATTCTCTTAACCATTCTTTTTCCTTATCAGAAAATTCATAATTTTCCAGCAAATCTGGTCTTCTTTGATAAGTTCTCCTTAAAGATTCTTTTTTTCTCCATTCAGCAATCTTTTGATGATTCCCACTCAATAAAACTTCTGGGACTTCCATCCCTCTAAAATTAGATGGTCTTGTATATTGAGGATATTCCAACAATCCCATTGAAAAAGAATCACCTGAAGCCGATTCATTGTTTCCCAAGACATCTGGTAACAATCTTACGGTAGCATCAATAACTACCATTGCACCGAGTTCGCCACCAGTAAGGACAAAATCACCTAATGAAATTTCATCTGTAACCTTTGCTCGTATTCTCTCATCATATCCTTCATAATGCCCACATATAAAAGTTAAATGATCTTCTTTAGATAGCTCTTCAGCAACACTCTGATCAAATTTTCTTCCAGCTGGATCAAGTAAAATAACTCTACCTAAGTTACCATTTTTCTCTTCAATATTATCTAAAGCATCATAGATTGGCTGTGCTTGCAACAGCATTCCAGCTCCTCCACCGTATGGATAATCATCTACATGATTTTGTTTATTAGTAGTAAAATCCCTAAAATTTGTTACTTCTATGTCTAAAATATCTTTTTCTACTGCTTTACCAACAATTGATTCTGTCAAAGGGCCAAACATTTCTGGAAATAAACTTAAAATATCTATCTTCATTTTTAATCCAACCCATCTAATAATTCAATAATCACTTTATTTTGTTCTAAATTAATTTTTTTAATTACATCTTTAATAGCTGGTAATAAAAGATCACTTGATCCCTTACGTTTGACTACCCAAACATCATTAGCTCCAGGAGACATTATTTCTTTTATTACTCCTATATAGTTATTATCCTCACTAAAGACATCTAAACCTATAATTTGATGATGATAATAATTACCATCAGATAAACTTTCTTGCTGTTCTTCAGAAATTTCTAGTGTCTTTCCCTTTAAATTTTCTACTAGATTAATATTTTCCAACCCTTTAAAAGTTATCATTTCAAATTGTTTATGGGTTCTATGACTTTTAATTTCATAACTATTAATCTTTCCATTATCTCTAATGTATAATATGTTTCCTGGCTTAAATCTGTCTTCAGGAAAGTCCGTCTTACTAATAATTTTTAGTTCACCTTTAATACCATGTGTATTTACAATTTTTCCAACTTCATAATAATTCATTAACTCATCTCCTTAAAAATTAATAAAAACCTCAAAACAAGGTATGTACACTCCTTATTTTGAGGTTTCTTAACTTTATACTAATCAATCCACGATATTTAAGCGTACTTTAAGATTATTATCAAGTCTAATGCCGTAAACAATATTTCTAATAGCCTGAGCTATTCTTCCATGTTTACCAATCACACGACCAACATCTTCTTTTGAAACACTTAAATTAAAGTTTAAAAAATAATCATCCTGTTCAGTTTCTATTTTAACCTCATCAGGCTCAGCAACTAAAGGTTGAACAATCGTTAGAATTAATTGTTTAACATCTGTTTCTGTCATTTCTTAACCTTATTTCTTAGAAAATTTAGCTTCATGGAATTTCTTCATAACACCGTTACGTGAAAGAATGTTACGTACTGTATCAGATGGTTGAGCACCATTGTTTAACCAGTTCATAACCTTTTCTTCTTTAAGAGTAACTGTTTCTGGATCTGTTAATGGGTTGTAAGTACCAACTGTTTCGATGAAACGACCATCACGTGGAGAACGTGAGTCTGCCACAACGATACGGTAGAAAGGACGCTTCTTAGAACCCATACGCTTTAAACGAATCTTTACTGACATTAAATTTCCACCTCCTATTATTATCTCAACGTTTAATAATATACCAGTTATTTTGTCTGGTGTAAAGGAAAATTTCTTGACAGACTAAATTTTTTTATTTCCCTTTTCTTTTAAGTAGTTTTTTAAGCTTCTTTTGCTTTAATTTCTTATTTTTTCTAATCATTCTATTCATTGACATCTTAGCCAACTTACCTTGCATACCTCCACCTAAAAGGCCTTCCATACCTGAGAAGTTACCATTTGACATCTTTTTCATCATATCTTGCATTTGCTTAAACTGCTTTATCATGCGATTAACTTCCTGGATTGGTCTACCAGATCCAGCAGCTATACGGCGACGACGACTAGGATTCAATAAATCTGGATTTTCTCTTTCTTGTGGTGTCATTGAGTATACTATCGCTTTAGTATGTTCAATGTCCTTAGGGTCTACTTTCAAATTCTTCAGTGCAGGATTGTTAGCCATTCCTGGAATCATCTTTATAATATCTTCCATCGGTCCCATATTTTGAACTTGTTCCATCTGAATCAAGAAATCATTAAAATCAAAATTGTTCTCTCTCATCTTTTCTGCAAGTTCTTCTGCTTGTTTTTGATCATATTCTTGCTGTGCCTTCTCAATTAAGGTAAGCATATCACCCATTCCAAGAATACGAGAAGCCATTCTGTCAGGATAAAATACATCTAAATCCGTCATTTTTTCACCCTGACCAATAAATTTAATTGGTTTTCCAGTAACAGCTCTTATTGAAAGTGCAGCCCCACCACGAGTATCACCATCTAGCTTAGTTAGAACAACCCCTGTTACATCAAGTTGATCATTAAAACCTTTAGCAACTTCAACCGCATTCTGACCAGTCATCGCATCAACTGTTAATAGAATTTCATCTGGCTGTGCTAATTCTTTAATACTAGATAACTCCTGCATTAACTTTTCATCAATTTGTAAACGACCAGCGGTATCGATAATAACGTAATCATTTTTCTTGTCTTTAGCTTCTTCAAGACCTTGTCGTACAATCTCTACTGGATCAACATCAACACCTAATGAAAATACAGGAACATCAATATCTTTTCCTAATATTTTCAATTGGTCAATAGCAGCAGGTCTATATACGTCAGCTGCAATCATAAAAGGTCGTGCATTTTTTTCTTTTTTTAACTTATTTGCTAACTTTGAAGCTGTAGTTGTCTTACCAGCACCCTGTAAACCTACCATCATAATAATTGTTGGAATTTTAGCTGATTTATTTAGGGGAGCGGCTTCCTCACCCATAACTTTCACTAATTCTTCATTAACAATCTTTACAATTTGTTGTGCGGGTGTAAGACTTTCTAATACTTCTGCCCCAATAGCTCTACTTCTAACGGTCTTTACAAAATCTTTAACAACTTTAAAATTTACATCGGCTTCAAGTAAAGCTAAACGAATTTCTCGCATAACTTCCTTGACATCAGATTCACTAATTTTACCTTTTCGTCTAAGTTTCCCAATTGCGTTTTGTAAACGTTCTGTTAAACCTTCAAATGCCACAATGGCCACCTACCTTTATTCTTCTAAACTTTCTAAACGATTAATTCTCGTTAATAATTCTTTGTCATATGCATAATTTTCTTCAACATACTTCAATAAATTATCTAGTTCTTCACTTTGTAGTTGGAAGTTCCTATATAAATGTAATTTACTCTCGTACTCTTCTAATATCTTTTCTGTTCTTCTTATATTATCATATACAGCTTGCCTTGAAACTTCATAATTTTCAGCAATTTCACCTAAAGAATAGTCATCTCGATAATACAATCCTATGTAGGTCATTTGTTTAGGCGTTAGCAATGGTTCATAAAAATCAAATAAAGCATTAATTCTATTAGTTTTTTCAATCGCCACTATATTTTCACCTACTTACTATTTACTTGGAGTAACTAATCCTTTGAATAATCCTACGACATATTCTTCTGGACTGAAATCACGTAAATCATCCATTTTTTCACCTAATCCCACTAATTTTACAGGTAAGTGTAATTCATTTCTTATTGCAAGTACAATACCACCTTTAGCAGTTCCATCTAATTTAGTTAGAACTATCCCTGTAACATTAGTAACATCTTTAAATTGCTTTGCTTGTGTTAAAGCATTTTGTCCTGTTGTAGCATCTAAAGCCAATAAAACTTCATGTGGTGCATCTGGAATTTCTCTTGTTATAACTCTAGCAATCTTTTCTAATTCTTTCATTAAGTTAACTTTATTCTGTAAACGACCAGCAGTATCAACTAATAAAATGTCATAGTCTTCTTCTTTAGCTTTCTTTACTGCATCAAATACTACAGCAGCAGGATCACTCTTTTCAACTTTTTTTACAACTGTTACACCTACACGTCGTCCCCATTCAGCTAACTGTTCAATTGCCCCAGCACGGAAAGTATCTGCTGCAGCTAGCATTACTTTTTTTCCTTCCATTTTATAACGATGGGCTAGTTTACCAATAGTTGTTGTCTTACCCACACCATTAACACCCACGAAAAGAAAAACTGTTGGTCCCTCGCTAGAAAAGTGTAAATTATTATCTTCCTCTTTTCCTTCGTTTTCGTAAATTTCAACAAGCTTTTCAATAATTGCATCAGAAATCTCATTTTTCTTTTTTGCATTTCTCAATTTAACTTCTTGTCTTAATTCATCGCTAATCTTCATAGCTGTTTCAAAGCCTACATCTGCTTCTATTAAAGTTTCTTCTAATTCTTCAAAGAAATCTTCATCTACATGTCTAAAATTAGCTAATAATGAATTTATCATTGCGCCAAAACCTTTTCGTGACTTTTCTAACCCTTTGTCATAGCGCTCTTCTTCATCACTTGAGACTTTTTCTTCAACTTTCAAGCTATCATTTTGTTCACTTGAATCATTCGAATTCTCTTCTTCAACAAATTCGCTATTATCTCCGTTTGAATCTAAGATTTCATCATTATCTTCTTCAGATTCATCACTATTTTTTTCTTGTGAATCAACACTTTGGTCAACATCTTCACTTGTTTTTTCTTCAGAAACTACATTACTATCTGAATCAGATGAGTTTTCTTCGCTCTGCATACTCTCTTCATCGTTATCAACAGTTTCTTGTTTTATTTTTTCTTCATCATCTTGACTAGAAAAAGCTTTTCTTATTCTATCAAAAAGTCCCATATTACCTCTCCTTAATCAATATCATCAAGAGCCACAGATACTATTTGTGAAACCCCTGATTCTTGCATAGTTACCCCATAAAGAACATCTGCGTTTATCATCGTTCCTTTTCTATGAGTTATCACTATAAATTGTGTTTCATTATCAAATTTTTGTAAATACTGTGCGTATCTAGCTACATTTGTATCATCTAAGGCTGCTTCCGCTTCATCTAAAATTACAAATGGTACAGGTCGCACTTTTAAAATAGCAAATAATAAGGTAATGGCCGTCAATGCTCTTTCTCCACCAGAAAGTAAACTTAATTGCTGTAATTTTTTGCCCGGTGGTTGTGCCATTATCTCAATTCCTGTTTCTAAAATATTTTCAGGATTAGTTAAGCTTAGTTTTGCATATCCACCAGAGAACATTATTGGAAATACCTCACTGAAAGCTTTCGACACTTGTTCAAATGTTTTTTGGAATCTATTCTTAACTTCTAAGTCCATTTCATTCATACTTACTTCTAACTGTTCTTTTGCCGATAGTAAGTCATTCTGTTGGCTATTTAAAAACTCATAACGTTCATTAACTCTTTCATATTCAGAAATAGCACCTATATTTACTACACCTAATTCATCTAATCCTAATTTTAATAACTTAAGTTTCTTTTCAATAGTGTTCAAGTCTTTTTCAGAAATTTGATGCTCTACTTCTTCAAAAGTCACCCCATAATTTTCTGATAAATCTTTTAGATTCCTATCCAAAATAGTATCACATTGACTTATACGTATACTTAACCTTTTTTGTTCCTCATAAGCTGAGCGCTGAAGTTCGTTAGTTCTTGTTAATTGTTCCTCAGCTTCTTTTACTTCTATGTGTAATTGCTTTCTTTCTTCCTGTGCATCTTTTAATTTCTTCTTTATGCTGTCAATCGTATTTCTTATATACTCTTGTTTATCCTTAATATCTTCTTTGGCACTTAAAGCAATTTTTTCTTTATTTTTTATTTTCGCAATAGCATCTTGCTGTTTCTTTAGTAATTCAGAAATATTTTCTTCTTGTGTCATTAATTCTTGCAACTGGAGTTTTAATCCTCTTAATTGTTCAATTATAACTGCCTCTCGTTGCTTATAACTGCTAATCTCTTCACGTTGCTTTTCTATACTATAAGAATTATGTTCTTCAGCTTTCGCTTTTTGAGTAATTAGCTGCTCTAAACTATCTATTTCTTTTGTTAAAGAGTGTAGTTTTTCTTTATTTTCTTCAAGATTTTGAGAAAGTATCTCTATATTTGTATACTTACTACTTTCCTTTAACTCTTTTAGTTTAATCGATTGGTGCTCATTTTCTATCTTAATAAGTTCGAATTTTCTACGATATTTATCTCTATCAGTTTGCAATCTATTCTTTTTAACTTGAAGGGTATCGATCTTATCTTGAATTTTTTTATATTCTTCGTGAACCTTTCCCCAATAGATTTCCATACCTTCTAATTTTTTCTTCATTACTTCGATATCGGATTGCAAATCTTCAATTTGTAATTTTTGTTCTAACAGACCTGACTTCTTTTGCCTTGTAGCACCACCTGTTATAGCACCACCAGGATTTACTACATCACCATTTAACGAAACAATTCTTACACCATAATTTAATTTTTTTGCAATTTCAGTAGCAAAATCTATATTTTTAGCGATTACTGTTGTTCCTAATAAATTTTGACTCACTTTTAAATTTTCCTTAGATACTTTAACAAGCTCGCTTGCAATACCAACATAGCCATCTAATGATTCTAAAGTTACTCTATATTGTTTATTCAGCATTCTAGCTTTAACTGTTTTTTGTGGTAAAAATGTTGCCCTACCTAGCCTGTTATGAGTCAGATGCTGTATAACTTTTTTAGCTACATTTTCGTCTGTAACAATAATATCTTGTAAGTGTCCACCTAAAGCTACTTCCATCGCCTGAGCATATTCTTTAGGAATTACAAATTCTTCTGCTACAGATCCGATAATACCAGATATATTTTTACGTTCTTTTAGTACTTCTCTAGCACCTTGATAATATCCTGTATAACTATCTGAAATACTTTTTAGTGTCTCTAATTTAGTCTGTGCACGTTGATAAATATCCCATGCCTTATTTCTATTATTTTTTAACTCACTATCCTTTTTAGATAGTTCGACTTCCTTAATTTTAAGTTCTTTTAAAGTAGTAACTATTTCTTGATACTTATTATCTTTATTATTAAGAGTAGTTTTTAATTCATCTAGCTGTAGTTTTAATTTATTTTTTTCATTCGTTATAATTTGAATATTCTTATTAGTCTCAGCTTGATTCTGACTTTTTTCTTCTAACTCTTGCTCAATATAATTATTACTATTATTGACTAAATTCTTCTCTTGTATCTTTCGATTTAATTCACTTTTTAGTTTTTCTAGAATTTCTTCTGGTTCTTTTACATTATCTATTATTTTTTCTAACTCTAATATTTTTTTAGATAGTTTTTCTCTGTCATCTTCCAAATTAGCTATTTTTTCTTTAACAGATTGTTTTCCAGTTCGAATTTCAGTCAAATTATCTAGATTAGCACTATATTGCTCTTGAAGTTCAGATAATCTTTCCTTTTGAAATTTTTCTTCTTGTCTAGACATATTTTGTTGTCCAGATATTTTTTCTTCTTGTCTTACAAGTTCCGTCAATTCATTTTGTTCATTGTCAATTAAACTCTCTAATTTCTTTTGTCTAGAATGTAATACTTCTACCTGTTTACTCTGTTCAGAAGTCATTCTTTCTTTGTCAGATAAAATTTTTATAACTTTTTGTAATTCCGATTCTTTTTGCTCTTTTTCCGAACTTTTTTGTGTGATTTCTAAGACTAATCTATCTCTATTTAATAAATCATATTGTTCTTTTTGACTTAAATAATCTTTTGCCTTACTAGCTTGTTGAGCTAAGGGATCACGCTGCCTACTTAACTCAGATAGTATATCTGCTACTCTCTTTAAATGCTCAGTTGTTTCAACAAGTTCACTTTCTGCTTTTTTCTTTTCTTTTTTATATTTTAAGACTCCAGCAACCTCTTCAATTAAAATACGTCTATCTTGAGGTTTGCTATTAAAAATAGACTCTACTCTTCCTTGAGATATAATCGAAAACGATTCTCTTCCTAACCCTGTGTCGATAAATAAATCTACGACATCTTTCAACCTGACTTTCTTTTCGTTTATGAAGAATTCACTATCACCCGAACGAAAGATTCTTCTTGTAATTCTTATTTCATTTGGCTGATTATATAGATATCCATCTTCATTATCAAGAACTAATGTCACTTCTGCTCTATTTAAAGCTGCACGTGTATCTGAGCCGGCAAAAATAATGTCCGGCATTTTACTACCACGCAAATTTTTAACTGACTGTTCACCTAAAACCCAACGTAACGCCTCTGTAATATTACTCTTTCCACTACCATTCGGGCCAACAATTCCAGTTAATCCATCTTGAAAATTTATAATTGTTTTATTTGCAAAAGACTTAAAACCATTTAAAGTAAGTGATTTTATTTTCATCTGTATACAAACTCCTACTTTCTGAGTTTCTTTAAAGCTTGATATGCTGCCATCTGTTCGGCAGCCTTTTTAGTACGTCCAGTACCTTCGCCCATGACTTCATTATTAACAACTACATTCATTGTATAGACACGTTCATTATCCGGACCTGTAACATTAACTTCATTATATTTAATTTTACATTCCCCGTTTTGTTGCAAGACTTCCTGTAATTCAGTCTTATTATCCATCATATGGTCAAACCAACCCAATTCTAATTTTGGAAAAATAACCTTAGAAATAAATCTTGCAACTTCATCTTTTCCTTGATCTAAATATAAAGCACCTATAAATGATTCAAAAATATCACATAACAAACTTGGACGCTGACGAGCATTTCCTTTTTCTTCACCTTTACCTAATCTAATATACTCATTAAAATGGCATTCAATAGCAAATTTACTAAAACTATCAGCTCTTACCATAGCCGCCCTTAGTCTTGACATTTTTCCTTCAGGCATTTCTGGATAATGTTCATAAATATATTCGGACACGCATAACTGCATTACAGCATCACCCAAAAATTCTATTCTTTCATAATATTTTAACTTTTTCTTTCTTTCTGGAGTTTCATTTACATACGATGCATGAGTAAATGCCGCATCCAATAAGTCTACATCTTTAAAAGTGATATCAAAATCTCTTTTTAACATTTCTTGTAATCCTTCAATCATTAATACCTCTCCTTAATAAAATTAATAAATTTCATATTTTCCGTTATATAAAGTAATCAATCATTATACAGTGGAGAATAAAAAATTCAAAACAACTATGACTTATTTATTATACCAAAAAAGCCGGCTATATGTGCCAGCTTCCATCTTAAATTATCCTTGATGACTATATATATATTTAACAGCATCACCAACAGTATGAATATTTTCAGCATCCTCATCTGGAATTTCTGCACCAAATACATCTTCCAATTCAAGGACAAATTCCACGATATCAATTGAATCTGCATCTAAATCTTCTTGAAAATTTAAATTTTCTGTAATTTCATCTGCTTTTATTTCAAATCTATCCTCAATAATCTCAGAAATTTTTTCAAATATCTCTTTTTCTGACATAAATTTGCCTTCTTTCAAATTTTTTACTACTTGTAGTTTACTAATTTTACTATTAAATGTCTAGCTTAGTTTAGAATTATACATTCTTGTTAAAATAATCTGTAAATTTCGATAACATATCATTTTCTAGCATATCATTGATTTGTTTAACTGTATAATATACTGTTTCTGCATCTGATGCACCATGAGCCTTTACAACTGGGGCCTTAGCTCCCAATAATACTGCACCACCATATTGAGATGCACTCATTTTATTACGAATCTTCATAATACTTGGTTTTAATAATAAACCACCAATTTTTCCTAGTAGACCAGCTGACATTATAGTATCTTTTAAGAGATGCATAGCTGTACCGGCTGTACCTTCTATAGCCTTCAAGACTGCATTACCAGTAAAGCCATCTGCTACTACTACATCGCAAACACCTTTCAAAATATCCTTTGATTCTACATTACCAACAAAATTAATACTACTATCAGCTGCTATTAAATTATGTGCTTCAAGTGTTAATTTACTTCCCTTGTGTGGCTCAGTTCCATTATTTAACAAACCTATTCTTGGATTTTTAATATTTCTAACACTTTCAGCATAATATTTTCCCAATAAAGCATATTGATATAGCTGTTCTGGCTTATTATCAGCATTAGCTCCACTATCCAAAAGATTAAATGCTCCACCTTCTTTAGTTAATACTGGTAGAGTCGACAGTAATCCTGGACGAGCAATTCCTTTTATTCTACCAACAATTAATAAACCAGCCGCTAATAATGCTCCTGTATTTCCACAAGAAAATAATGCATCAGCCTTTCCTTCTTTTACAGCATATGCTGCTCTAACTAAAGAAGAATCTTTTTTTCTTCTAATTGCTTTAACTGGCTCATCATTCATGTCAATAACTTCAGTAGTTTGGATAATTTCAATATTTTTATCACTTGTTAGAATTTTTCTTATCTTCTGTTCATCACCAAATAACATAAATCTGAGATCCGGATATTTATTTCTCGCCTTTTCTACACCCTCAACTACACTTTGTGGTGCAAAATCTCCACCCATAGCGTCAACAGCAATTTTTTTCATCTTTACCATCTCCTAATCAATAATTTCCTCTTGGGCAAACTGTCTATTCAAATGCTTGATTAATTCAAAATTCTCTTCCTTTGTTTCAAAATTAGGACTAAAAACAACATTATGTGCTTCCTCTTGAGCAACTTGTAATATATTCAAATTTACTACTGGATCCCCCACTTTAAATTCAGGTAAACCTGACTGCTTTTTCCCTAGAACTTCACCAGGACCTCGCAATTCTAAATCTTTTTGCGAAATTAAGAATCCATCATTAGTTTCCGTCATTATTTTCATACGTTCTTTACCATACTCACTCTTAGGATCTGCCACTAAAATACAATATGATTCCTTACTACCACGTCCTACCCTTCCACGAAGTTGGTGTAATTGGGCTAGACCAAATCTATCTGCATCCAAAATGATCATTACAGTAGCATTAGGAACATCTACCCCTACCTCAATAACAGTCGTAGAAACAAGGATGGAAACCTCCTTATTTTTAAAAGCTTGCATGGCCTGCTCTTTTTCATTAGCATCCATCTTTCCATGTAATAATGCTACTTTTTCAGAACCAAAGTATTCTTTTGCCTTCTCAAAAACTTCTTCTGCATTTTGTAAATCTAATAATTCAGATTCTTCTACTAAAGGGGAAATAATATAGGCTTGTGTTCCTAATTCGAGCTGCCTTTTAACAAATTCAAATACATTTTTTACTTGTTTCTTCTTAACCCAGCTTGTTTTAACAGGTTGTCTCCCTTTTGGAAGCTCATCTATTATAGACACATCCATCTCACCGTACGTAGTGATTGCTAATGTACGAGGGATAGGAGTAGCAGTCATAGCTAAAATTTCAGGATTAACTCCTTTTTTCCTTAAAATTCTTCTCTGATTAACACCAAATCTGTGTTGTTCATCAGTAATAGCTAATCCTAAATTGTGAAATTCAATATTATCTTGGATAACAGCATGTGTTCCAATGACAATATCAATATCACCATTTTTTAAATGCTTTAATAATTCTCTCTTAACTTTTACTCTGCTCAATGAAGAACTTGTCATTAAAGCTACACTTATCCCATATTGCTCAAATAAATTAGCTAATTTTTCTGCGTGTTGCTGAGCTAATATTTCCGTCGGAGCCATTAATACTGCTTGAAAACCTGCAGTTACTGTAGCATACATAGCAATTGCAGCAATAATAGTCTTACCGGATCCAACATCACCTTGTAGCAATCTATTCATATGATTTGAACTTAACATATCTGCACAAATTTCATTTACTACTCTTTTTTGTGCTTTCGTTAATTCAAAAGGCAATCCTTTAATGAACTCTTTCAATTTTTCATTATTATACTTAATCCTCAACCCCATATTTTTATGATTATCCCTTTTTAAAAGTTGAAGACCAGCTTCAAAACTAAAAAATTCATCAAATATTGCACTTCTTCTAGCCAAATCTGCCTCCTTTTTCGTCGAAGGAAAATGCATATCATGAATCATTTGCTTTCTATTCTCTAAATGATATTTTATACGAATACTTTCAGGAACAACATCTCTAATATAGGAATTATATTCATCATATGCTTGTTTTACTAATTGCTTAACTACACTTTCCTTGATATCTTTAGACGAACGATATACTCCCACAAAATCATTAGTCTTTCTAGAGATTATCTTTATGCCAGATAAACTTTGCCTCAAAGCATCATATTTGCCATATACAGCTAGCTCTTGTCCTGTAGTTACCTGTTTTGATATCCATGGTTGATTAAAAAACGTTACACCAATCACGTCATGATTAATTAATAACTTAAAATTTAACCTACTCTTTTTTCTACCAAATCTTACTAAAACAGGTTCAGATGCCACTATGCCTTTTAGTGTAACTTTTTCTTGACTATTTATCTCTTCTAAATTTTTGACCGCAATATCATTATATCTAAAAGGATAGAATGTCAATAAATCTTCAATCGTATTAACTCCTAATTTATTAAGAGCCTGTATTTTCTTAGGACCAACACCTCGTAAAACTCCGACTGAATCACCCAAATTCATCAACATCACTCCTTTTAAAATCTACTTAAAAAGGAGCAAAAGAACTCATATCTCCCACTCCTTTAAAATAATAAAATATTTTACTCAACAGAAATTAGATAAGGATAAACAGGTTGATCCCCTTCGTGGATCTCTACTTCTAAGTCATCATCGATATCAAGAATTGCCTGCTCAATTTCTTTAGCTTCAGCTTCATTACCATCTTCACCATAAATGATAGTTACAACTTCACTATCATCATCAAGCATTGATTCTACCATTGAAATTGCAGCAGTTTTAGAATCACTAGCAGTAACTGTAATATCTCCATCCACAATTCCCATATAATCGTCCTTTTTAATTTCCTTACCATTTAGAGTTGTATCTCTAACTGCGATCGTTACTTGACCAGATTTCACAGAAGATATATTTTCTTCCATATCTGTTACGTTATCTTCAAGATCCATATCCGGATTGAATGCAAATATTCCTGACAATCCCTCCAAAACAGATCTAGATTGTACAACCTTAACAGGAATATCTACTAATTCAGTTGCTTGCTTAGCAGCTAGGAATATATTTTTGTTGTTAGGGAAAATAATGAATTTCTTAGCTGAACTAGCAGAGATAATATCAACAAAATCTTGTGTACTTGGGTTCATTGTTTGACCACCATCTAAGATATCTGTTGCACCTAAACTAATAAATAAGTCTTTCAATCCTTTTCCAGAAACAACTGTTAATATTCCATAATCGCCAGCATTCTTTCTAGCATCAGCTAACTTCTTAGCTTCTACATCATCTTTATTATTATCTTCATCTTTTTCAAGAATAGTTTCATGTTGTAATCGCATGTTGTCAACTTTAACCTTGATTAAAGAACCGAATTCTTGACCGTAGGATAAAACTTTGCCTGGATGTTCAGTATGTACATGAACCTTAACAACTTCATCATCCGCAATTACTAGTAAAGAGTCTCCAATTTCAGCCAAATGATTTCTAAATTTATCGTACTCAAATTCTTGGTCTACTAAGCGCCCTGCACCTAACTTTACCATTATTTCAGTACAGTAACCATATTTAATATCCTCTGTATGTAACTGACTTTGGACACTCTTATGATGTTCAGCATTTACCATTTCGTCCATTTCTTCTACATTAGGTACATGCTCATCATCGGTAATATTTCCTGATAAAGCTTCATAGAAACCTTCATATACAAATGTTAGCCCTTGACCACCAGAATCCACTACACCTACTTCTTTTAAAACCGGTAAAAGTTCTGGAGTTGTTGCCAATGCTTGCTTAGCAGCTTCATAAGTTGCTTCCATAACTTCAACACAATCATCTGTATTTTTTACTGTATTTCTAGCAGCTTCAGCAGCTTTACGAGCAACTGTTAAAATAGTTCCTTCAGTTGGTTTCATAACTGCTTTATATGCAGTCTCAACTCCACTTGTAATTGCATCTGCTAAATCTTGAGCTGTTAAATTTTCTTTTTTAGCCATACTCTTGCTAAAACCACGGAAAATTTGAGATAAAATAACACCTGAATTACCTCTAGCACCCATCAACAAACCTTTAGCTAAAGCTACTCCTAGGTCCCCTACCTTAGTAGATGTTGATTCTGAAACATATTTATATCCACTAGCTAGGGATAAACTCATATTGGTTCCTGTATCACCATCAGGAACTGGAAAAACGTTTAATGAATTAATAAATTCAGCATTTTTATTTAACTTATTAGAACTTGTCAGTACCATTTTTCGGAACTCTGACTCAGTAATCTTAGCGACTTTCAAATTAAAATTATCCTCCTTGGCAGTCTAGATTCCAAAATATATTTAATCTCCAATAACACGTACACCTTGTACAATGACGTTAACCGACTCAGCTTTAACTCCAAGCATAGATTCTAAGTTATATTTTACTTTACTTTGTACATTACGACATACTTCAGAAATTTTTGTACCATAACCTGCAATAATATAAACGTCAATAGCTACTCCATCTTCTTGTTGGCGAACAACTACACCCTTGGAATAGTTATCACGACGTAAAATTTCATTTAAATTATCACGAATTTGATTCTTACTAGCCATGCCAACAATACCGAAAATTTCAGTAGCAGCTCCACCAACAACTGTTGCAATAACATCATTGGAAATATCAATATTACCTAATTGGTTTTGAATTTTTACAGCCATAATATATAGCCTCCTTAACTGATTGGCATTCATACAAATAATTATTCTATCATATTTATGATACAATTAAAATCATCTTTAAACCAGAATATTTTATCTGATTATCAAAAAATTATCTATTTTGAAGTCATTTTATTCAAATAAAGGTGTAAAGTAAATTAACTTTACAAAAAAATGTTGCAATCATTCTCTATCTATGATAATTTTATTTAGTGGATAAGCATTTTTTGCTTTATTTGAGATTGAAATGGAGGATATATAGCAATGGCAAAAGATTTTGTTACAGGTCGTAAGACAACTTTTGGTAAGAAACGTTCTCACGCTTTGAACCAAACAAATCGTAGCTGGAAGCCAAACTTGCAAAAAGTTCGTATTTTAGTTGATGGTAAGCCTAAGAAAGTTTGGGTTTCAACTCGTGCTTTGAAGTCTGGCAAGGTTACTCGTGTCTAATAGATAACAAGTAATATACTAAAAAACAAAGGTCATAATGTTTCGAATTGAAGCATTATGACCTTTTACTTTTAATCTTTACTTTGAATAACACAAAGTAGTCCACTTTTAAAACTAAAGCTAGCTTTATCCCCTACAAATTCATTACTTGCTAATGCAATGGGGTAAGCATAGTTAGCATTATTCAATTTATATTTTTCATCATATAAATTTAAATCTTTAATTTCTTCTAATGGTATGAATGCCAAGTAATCAAAGTTTTCCTCTTTATTTATAGTATACTTACCTGGCAAAAAGAAATTTATAATATTTCTTCTATCAATAATTTTTATTTTGTCTGCATAAAATCTAAATTCTGGCTTTAAAACAAACATTATATTAGCCAATAAGTGATCTATTCTTCCACCTGTAGCTCCATAGATAGTAATTTTTTTTGGGTGATATTTATCTATTGCTAACTTTATAGATAATTCAGTGTCGGTGTAGTCTTTTTCTGGTTTAAAAGTTATTAATTCAGGTACATTTTCCTTCACTAATTCTATCTCTTCTTCACTAGAAGAATCAAAGTCTCCAACTGCAAATAGTAAGGATTGGTGATGTTTAACCAAATCTACTGCACCTTTATCCGCTCCTATCCAATGATCTTCACTAAAACTGTTTTTCCAAAAATTTTCAGGTAATTCTTCACGTGGTCCACCAACCAAAATATTTATTGTCATTTCATTGTCCATCATTTATACCTAACCTTTTTATTAGCTAACATATCTTGAAACTGTACATAATTAATGTATCTATTTTCCAAAATTTCACCCTTGTTTACTGCATCTTTAACAGCACATTTAGGTTCTTTTAAATGTAAGCATCCTCTAAATTTACAGTTATCTTGATATTTAACAAAATCTGGATACATTAATGGTAATGTATCTTTTGTTATATTTAATAACTCAAATGATGAGAATCCTGGTGTATCAGCAATCATTACACCATTAATATCTAATAAAGTTACTTTTCTTGTCGTATGTTTTCCTCTACTTAATGCTTTAGAAATCTTACCTGTTTCTAACCTTAAATCTGGCTTTAAATCATTAAGTAAAGTAGACTTACCTGCTCCAGTTTGTCCCATCACAACCACTATTTCATTAGTTAAATCACTCATCAAATTATTTAATACATTTTGTCTGTTTTCATTTTCAAATGAAATATAGCACGAATAATACTTACTATAATAATTAAAGTAAGATTCAAATTTTTCTCTTTGTTCTTGGTTTAACAAATCTGCTTTTGAAAAAAATAAAACTGGTCTTACATTATTACTTTCTAACATTACTAACTGTCTGTCTAATAAATTTGGAGAAAAATCTGGCTCTACACACGCCGAAACAACAATAGCTGTATCTATGTTAGCTATAGGCGGTCTCACCAACTGATTCTTACGAGGATAAATTTTTAATATATATCCATCACCATTGTCGTCAATTTTAAAGTCTACCCAATCACCAACTACTGGTGTCATTTTCTTTTTCCTAAAATTTCCTCTTGCTCTTGTTCTATACTCTTTATCTTCTACTAAAACATCATAATACCCACTTAGTGATTGCTTTATGCGCCCTTTTGTCGTCAAAAAATATCCTACTTCCTTTCTCATTAATATAAAAAAGTAGAGAAATACATCCTATATTTCCTCACTTTATTATTTAGCTAACACAACAATTACTTGTGATCCTCTCTCAACAATAGCATTGGGTGCTGGACCTTGTCTCACAACTTCACCACTTTTAAACTTATCAGATGCCTCGTACTGAAAAACTACATCTATATTCTGTTGCTTAGCGTAACTTTCAATTTGAGATTTATTCATCCCACTAAACATTTTTAACCTAAAATGAACGGGACCTTTACTAACTGTAAATGTAACGGTTGTTTGACTCATAACAACAGCAGCACTTGGCTTTAAACTTTGAGATATTATTGAATCTTTAGTAACGTCATCAGTATACTTCAATTTCTTATAAACATGTACACCTTGATTTTCAAGTCTCTCTTTAACATCATCATAATTTTGTCCGCGATAATCGCCAAATGGTTTCTTATCTGGTCCCTTAGATATTACCAAACCTACCGATGTTTTTTGCCGTACATTTGATCCCTGCTTAGGATTAGTACTAACTATTTGGCCATAATTATATAAATTTGAATATTTTTCCGTAACTTTACCTATTTCTAATTTCTTGTTATCAAGAATGCTTTCAGCCTGCGTTTGAGTCATTCCTCTTAAATCTGGCATAGTAATTACTTTGGGAGTTGTAATTAAAGCAAAAATCACAACCGAAATAACGATTAAAGCTAATATTATTGCCCCAACTGTAATACCTCTTTTTTTTCTGCTCCACTTTTGTTTTTTCTCTCTAGTCTTAGTAGTTTCTTCGTTCTTCTTTATAGCATCTTCTGAGAGAATTAAAGTTTTAGTTTCATCTAAATTTTCGTCAATAAAACTGTCTTTTATTTGAGGTAATATCTTTGTTTCTTCATCAACAAAATTTTGCGGTCTCCATACTTTTTCGTTTTTTCTATCTTCATCTAAAACTGTTCTTAAATCATCCGCCATTTCTGCCACTGTTTTATATCGGTCATTTAAATTTTTAGCAGTCGCATGCAATATGACATTCTCTAGGGATTGTGGAATATTATTATCATAATTACGAACAGATGGCATATCATTACGATAATGCTTTAAAGCTACAGAGATAGCTGTCTCTCCTTGGTACGGAACTTCACCAGTTAACATTTCAAACAAAATTATTCCTAAAGAATAAATATCGGATTGCTTAGTTACCATACTTCCTCTTGCTTGTTCAGGTGAAATATAATGTACTGAACCAACTAATGTATTAGTCTGAGTCATTGTAAATTCCGCAACTGCAACAGCAATTCCAAAATCAGTAATCTTAACTGTCCCATTCTTATCAATTAAAATATTTTTCGGCTTTAAATCTCTATGAATTATATTGTGTGCATGCGCATCCTCTACAGCCGATAAGATTTGCTCCATAATTTCTATTACACGTTCGTATGGAAGTTTATGATTTTTCTTTATGTATGCTTTTAAATCCATACCATCTACATATTCCATAACTAGATACTGCATACCATCATCTGTTTGATCAATGTCATAAATGTTAACTATATTAGGATTAGTTAATTCTGTTAATGACATCGCTTCTCTATGAAATCTCCTCAAAGAAGCAGGATCATTTTGTAAATCTAGTCTTAAAACTTTCACCGTAACTGGTCGATTTAAAATTAAATCATCAGCTAAATAAACATTAGCCATTCCACCTTCACCTAGAACACGTCGAATCTTATAACGGCCATTCAAAACGTATCCTGGTCCCATTAATATTTCACCTCTTCATCAAACGACACAAGTAATACAGAAATATTATCATTTCCTCCTGCTCTATTAGCCTCATCAACCAATCTTTGACATTTATCAGGTAAAGATTCAGATATATTTAATAAACGTTCTAACTTCGTATCTTCAACCATATTAGTTAAGCCATCTGTACATAACATCAAAATGCTATTTTTAGTAATTTGAAAAAATTCTTCATCTAATTCTGAATTTTCCGATATTCCTAAAGATCGTGTGATGATATTCTTTTTAGGATGATGCTCAGCCTCTTCTGGACTTAATTCACCCTCTTTTATTAATTCATTGACTAGAGAATGATCTTCTGTAACCCTAGTAAGATTTCCTTTTTCTAAAATATATCCCCTACTGTCACCTATATGTGCTAGTAAAAATTCTTGTTCAAATATGATAGCTACTACTAATGTTGTTCCCATACCACGTAAATCTTTATAATGAAGAGAATTTTTTAAAATTAAACTATTTTCTTCATCTACTTTTTTAGAAAGCCAAGTACTTGCTTGAGAAATAGAAAAAAAACTTGTTTCACTAAAGTAATAGCCTAGATGGGATACTGCCATTTCTGAAGCTACTTCTCCCCCGTTATGGCCACCTAATCCATCAGCCACAATTACCATTACTGCTCCAGCTTTATTGACAAATTTTCCAACATAGTCTTCATTATTTTTTCTCATTTTTCCTAAATCACTTAAATATGCAATCTCCATACTCATCAACTCCTATTTTTTACGTAGCGTTGCTATAAAGAAACCATCCGACATGTAATCATCTGGATATATGGTTAAAGAAAGTGTATCTCTTTCATCTTTTAATTTATTTTTTGTATAAGTCTTTTCTTGAACAAACTCTGGATGCTTTTTAAGAAAATCATCAATAACTTTTTGATTTTCAATATTTAAAATTGTACATGTACTATAAGTCAAGTATCCACCTTTTTTTAATAAAGGTGCTATTTTTTCTAAAATATTAACTTGAATATCATGTAGACTATATGAGTCAGCCAACTTTTTTTCATATTTTACTTCTGGTTTTCTTCTCATTAAGCCTAATCCAGAACAAGGTGCATCTACTAAAATTTTATCAAATTTTTCCGAATCAAATTCTGTTATCGCCTTTCTCGCATCTAATTGTTTAGCTGATACTTTAGATATTAATCCTAATTTATTAGCATTTTCTTCTATCAATTTCACCTTATGTTTGTGAATATCTAAAGCCCAAACTTTTCCTTCACCTGTCATTAATTTTTCAGCTATTTGTGTTGTTTTACCACCAGGAGCAGCACAAGCATCTAGAACTATATCATCTTCTTGAATATCCATACTTTCAACAGCTAACATTGCACTTTCATCTTGAATTATCATCTTTCCATTTCGAAATTCTGAACTCTTTGGTAAGAAACCCCCATCTACTATTAAAGCATCTGGTGTAACTTCACTTTCTCTAATCGTATAGCCATCATTCTTTAGTTCATTTACTAAAATTTGCTTGTTAACTTTATGAGTATTGATTCTTACACTATGCTTTGGAGAAGTATTTATTGTATCTAATATCGACTCGACTTTAGTAATTCCTAATTCCTTAATTAATTCTTCCACTAGCCACTCAGGGGTACTAGTCCCTATACTCAACCTTGTAATATCGTTATCAATTTCATTAACTTCTCTCAAACCATTTCTTCTGATTGAATGCAGCACACCTGTAACAAATTTTCTAATACCGGTATGTCCCTTGATTTTTGCTATTTCAATAGATTCATTAAATACAGCTCGGTCTGGAATTTTATCTAAATAAACTATTTGATACAATGATACTAATAATAATTCCTTAACCCATAATTGTAACCTATTTGCCTTCTTAATAAATGGTTCTAACCAATATTCTAAAGTTAACTTATGTTGTATTACTCCATAAACAATTGTTGTTAATAATTTTGTATCTTTAACAGAAAGGTTATTTTCTTCTATCACTTTATTTAATGCTAGATTTGAATATGTACCTTGACTTTCAACTCTAGTTAGTAATTCAACTGCTAGTAATCTAACTGTCTTATTCTTCATCTTCAATTATCCTTTGTCCAATTTTTAATCCTTGTCCAACTCCATTTAAATATGAAGTTATATCCATTTTTTGTTTACCTGCCGGTTGTAATTCAATAATTGAATAAACAGTCCCATTATATGCAGATACTTTTAACTCATGCTTATCAACATTCACAACATATCCTGGAGCGAATTCTGTTTTTTCTTCAAGTGGTTTAATACCCCATAACTTCGTTCTCTTTCCTTTGAAATTTTTAAAATAAGCTCCAGGTGCTGGGCGTAATGCTCTCGTCTTCCAATCAATTTCTTTAGCTTCTAAATTTAAGTGTAAAATTTCTTCTTCTGGTTTGATATTAGGTGAAAAAACAACTTTATTTTCATCTTGTTTTACAGCTTCAACATTACCAGAAATAATTTTAGGTAATGTTTCTAGAAGCACATCTCTTCCTAAAATACTCATTTTTTCAAAAATAGTTCCAGTATCATCTGTAGATTCTATTTTTAATTCAGCTTGAGCTAGCATATCCCCAGCATCCATTTTCTTAACCATATAAATAATAGTTACACCTGTCTTATCATCACCATTCATAATTGAATATTGTACAGGAGCACCGCCTCTATATTTAGGCAATAATGATCCATGAACATTAATTGCAGCAATTTTTGCACTTTCAATTAATTTTGTTGGTAAAAATTGACCGTATGCTGCTGTTACTATTAAATCTGGTTGTAAGTCTATTATTTCCTGCATTTCATCACTGCCACTTAATTTTACCGGTTGAAATACTTTTATACCGTACTTCAAAGCAACTTCTTTTACAGGTGAGGCATGTAGTACTCTCTTTCTTCCAACAGGTCTATCAGGTTGTGTGACCACAGCTAAAACATTATAACCATTTTCAATAATTCCTTCTAAAATTGGTGCAGCAAAAGCTGGTGTTCCCATAAATACAATATTTGTCATAATATCACGTCCTTAACTTAGTTAAATTTCAATGGTTCTCTATCTATCACAATTTGTATACCTTCTCTTTCAATTCTTTGACTTGAAAGAAGTAAATCTTGTAAATAGTTAATTAATTTTGTTTCTTTTTTATATTTAATAACAATTTGATAATAATAACGATTATTTATTTTAGTAACCGTCTGTGGAGTTGGACCCAATATAATAGTTCCTTTAGAGACATTCATCCTTACTTCATTGTTTATTTTAAAAATAGTTCTAGCCGTCAATGACTCTGAATTAGAACTTACTGTTATCTTTAATGTATAGTAATACGGTGGATAATTTAAATTATGTCTAAGTTCCATTTCTTTATAGAAAAAATTTTCATAATCGTGATTCTGAGCTAGTCTTATAGCATAATGATCAGGATTAAAAGTTTGAATAATAACCTCTCCATCTTTATCAGCACGTCCAGCACGTCCACTAACTTGTGTTAAAAGTTGAAAAGTTCTCTCACTTGCTCTAAAATCCGATATCCCAAGTGATGTATCTGCATTTAAAACTCCAACAAAAGTCACATTTGGAAAATCTAGTCCTTTAGCTATCATTTGCGTTCCAAGTAAAATATCAGCCTTTCCATCTCCAAATGTTCTTAATAGTTTCTCATGTGCTCCTTTTTTTCTAGTTGTATCTACATCCATTCTTAAAATTCGGGCTTGTGGAAATAGACCTTTTAGCTCTTTTTCAATTTTTTGTGTCCCAGTACCATAATATCTTATTTTTTTGCTACTACAACTAGGACATTCATATGGTATTCTCGTTTCATATCCACAATAATGACACTTTAAAGATCTGCTATCTAAATGAACTGTCAAAGAAATATCACAGTTAGGACACTTTATTACATAACCACACTCTCTACACATCATAAACGTCGAATACCCTCTACGATTTAATAGAAGCACTATTTGTTCCTTTTTATCTAGTTTTTCCTGAATTGAATTAACCATTTTAAGAGAAAAATCTGGAATTGGAGAGGTTTTTACTGCCTCTCTCATATCAACAATTTGTACTTTAGGTAGCTTTTGATCGTTAACTCTTTTAGTTAATCTTAACCAATCATATACTCCTTTTTGTGCCCTAGCTCTAGACTCTAGTGATGGGGTTGCACTCCCGAAAATAACAGGACATGAGTGATATATTCCACGCCATTTAGCAACATCTTTTGCATTATATCTAGGCATTTCATCTTGCTTGTAACTAGATTCATGTTCCTCATCCACTATTATGACTCCTAAATTTTTCAAAGGAGCAAAAATAGCAGATCGCGCTCCTACAACTACCTGTGCTTCTTCTCTCTCTATTCTTCTCCATTCATCGTATTTTTCTCCTATAGAAAGCCCACTATGCAAAACTGCAACTTTGGTGCCAAACCTAGCTCTAAATCTTTTTACCATTTGCGGTGTTAACGATATTTCAGGAACCAATACAATAGCTGTTTTCCCTTGATTAAGAGCAGTATCTATTACTTGTAAATATACCTCTGTTTTTCCACTTCCTGTTACCCCTTGAAGCAAAGATACTCGCGCTTTATCGTTTTCGATATCATTATCTAATTTTTTCACAACTTTACTTTGTTCTTGTGTAAGCTTATGCTTTTTTTCATAATAACTCTTATAGTTAGCAAATGGATCGCGATATTTTTCAACTTTTACTACATCTATCCATCCTTTTTCACTAGCATTTTTTATATCAGCATTAGTAAAATTGTATTTTTCCCTCAATTCACTTTGCCGTATTTTTGACCCCACAGGAAACTCTTTTAATGTATTTAGTAACTTTTTTTGTTTGCTGGCATTAGGGGAAATACTTCCTAACTCATTCTCATACTCTTGTAAAGATAATTTTGTCTTAACCACTGAAACTAACTTTGCTTTAGCCTTATTTTTTACAATGTAGTCTACTTTTATTTTTCCTTGCTTTCTTAACTGTAATAATTTATTTATCGTACTAGAATTTACTTTTTTATCACTATCTAATAAATCAGATTTGCCTGAAAATAGCTCTTTAACTTTTTCATCTTGCTCTCCAATATAAGTAAACTTTCGCTCATATTTAGCTTTCATAATACTTGGAAGCATTACTTGAAGGCACCTAATTTTGAATGAAAAAGTATACTTTGACAACCAATCTGCAATTTCCAACATTTCTTCATTCAATACAGGTTCCAAATCTAATACACTATCAATTTCTTTTATATTATCTATATTTTCACTACTAGACTTAAAATTTATAATAAATCCCTGAATCAATCTATTTCCCTTTCCAAAGGGAACTACTACCCTCATTCCTTTTTCTAGTTGTCCCTGCAAATTTTCAGGTATTTTATAAGTAAATGGTTTATTAGTTTGCATTGTAGGTACATCTACAATAACTTCAGCAAAATTTTTTAAAATTTTAAATCACTCCTTAGACATAAGTTTTTCAACAATTACATCCAAAATTTTATGACTTAATTCTTTTTTATTAGTCTTAAGTAACTTAATAGGACTATTTTTCAAAGTAAATAGTGTTACTTCATTATCATCATTTCCAAATCCTATATCTTTTCTAGATACGTCATTTCCAACAATCATGTCCGCATGTTTGGAAAGTAACTTATTTTGAGCATTTTCATATAAATTATTCGTCTCAGCAGCAAATCCTACTAATATTTGTTTTTCCTTAACTGAGCCCAGTTCTTTTAAAATATCAGGATTTTGTACCAATTCTAATGTTAACTTTTCTCCAGTTTTTTTAATCTTGTTATTTGCTACTTTAGCAACATGATAGTCAGAAACAGCTGCTGCCATTATTGCAATATCAGCAGTTTTAAATTCTTCATTCATTTTTCTTTCTAATTCTTTAGTTGTTTTAATTCTGTTGATTTTTACACCTGGAGTTGCCAATAAATTAGTAGGACCACTTACTAATGTAACGCTTGCTCCACGTTCGAATGCTGCTTCCGCTAAAGCGTAGCCCATTTTCCCACTCGAATAGTTAGATATATACCTGACAGGATCAATTGGTTCGATTGTACTTCCAGCAGAAATAACGACTTTTTTACCAACTAAATCTTTCTTTGAATTTATTTTACTAATAATCCACTCAATGATCTCTTCTTCTTTAGGCAATCTTCCCTTACCAGTATATCCTTCAGCTAACATACCTGTATCTGGAGACATTATTTTTACACCATCATTTATCAAAGTTTGCATATTTCTTTTGGTAGCATTGTTCAATAACATTTTCTCATTCATCGCTGGAACAACAAATTTCGGCATATCTATTGCTAACAGTGTCGTAGTAATAAAATCATCAGCTATACCATTAGCCATTTTTGCTATTATGTTTGCTGTAGCTGGTATAATCAAAGCAAAATCAGCCCAATCAGCTAATTCAATATGTGGTATTGGGTTATCATCCGTTATCTCAAATAAATCAGTATAGACTTTTTCATGTGTTAAAGCTTGGAATGTATATGGAGTTATAAATTTTTGAGAAGCTTCACTCATAGCTACTTTTACTTTAAATCCTTTTTTAATTAAGCCTCTAACAACATTTGCTGCTTTATAAACAGCAATTCCACCTGTTAAAAATACAGCAATATTTTTTCTCTCCATAAAGACTTCATCCCTTCAAATTTCTATCAATATCATAGAATAAATCTCATATACTATATTATACCAAGTGACATACAATTTCATTATAAAAAAGCCGTGGAGAACAATCTCTACGGCTTTAATATAGCTACTAATTATATATAATTAGTCTTCCTTAATTTTAACTTTACCAGCTGCTATTTCTTCTAATGCATGTCCAATATTTTTTGGTGATTCATAGTTGGATAATAATTCTGGGGAACCAGCATCTAAATCGTGTGCACGCTTAGCAGCTAACATAATTAAAGAATATCTAGAATCAACTTGTTCTAATAAATCATCTACTGATGGGTATAAAATCATTTTAATTCAACTCTCCTAACTGTTTTCGATAGTCTGGCAAGAAACGCTTTACTCTCCAGCGCTCTGCTCTAATTATTGTTTTAATTTTTTCGGCTGCCTTCTCAACTTCGTCATTTACAACAGCATAATCATAATTTTGCATCATTTCTATCTCATCTACTGCTTTTTTCATACGTTTATTAATAGTATCAATATCATCAGTACCTCGATTAATAATGCGCTGTCTCAACTCCATCAAATCTGGTGGTGTAAGGAAAATAAATAAGCCATCAGGAGCCTTTTCTCTAACTTGCATAGCACCTTTAACTTCAATCTCTAAAAATACATCCTTACCACTATCAAGCATCTCATTAACATACTTCAATGGAGTACCATAATAATTATCTACGTATTGTGCATACTCTAGCATTTGTCCAGCAGCAATTTCTTGTTCAAATTCTTCCTTTGATACAAAATAGTAATCTTTACCGTTTACTTCTCCAGGACGCATTTCTCTTGTTGTCATAGAAACAGAATAATGAAACTTATTACCTGGTTGTGAAAATATCTCTTTTCTGACAGTTCCTTTTCCAACACCTGAAGGGCCAGAAAGAACAATCAACATACCTCTTTTAGCCATGAATTAAAAAACTCCTATTTAATATGTACTAAAATTAATAATGCACTATCTTCATTATAAATGCAAGTAAACTTATCAAATTTTTATTAATATATAAATTACCAGTCATAAAGTAGCCGTATTACAATTCTAAAAAGCTCTTATCTTCCTTAATAGCTACTAACATATCATCAGCCATTCTCCCAAATTTTTTCTCAGGATGTGATAGATGAAAATTCAATATCTCTAATGCTGTTTTAAATAATAATACACTTTGAAGAGTTTCACTAGGAATTTCAAATGGTCTATTTTCTCTATAGCCCTTCAAGAAAGCATTTCTTAAATTCAAATCTTTTACTTCATTAAAAAAGAACTTCACAAAATCTTGATATGCTACTCCAATACGAGAACGTTCGAAATCAATTAATATCACTTGATCTTGATATTTTTTTATATTTCTAATACTAAAGTCACCATGCAACACTACTCTTGGTAATAATTCATACTCCAATTGTGCTTTTTCAAGACGTTCTTTAATAATTTTATTTACATCATTAATATTATCTATATATTCTGTGTTTTGCAGCGTTTTTACTAAAGTATCTATTTGTTCACCTAATGAACTTTTATCTTCATAAACAGATACATTTCCTGTTAATTTATTATGGAAATCTGCTAATAAATTACCATATAAATAGGCTTGTTCTTTAGAGATTTTTTTCTTATCCGTGTCCTCTAATTGTCTATCCTTAAGAACTACTACATAATTATCTTCAAAAATCACACTATCTAGATAAATCTCAGGATAATATACTTGATTTACATGTTGTTCAGCGTAAAACATATCTTTATTACTAAAAATCTTAACAAATAAGTCTTTTTTATATAATTCACTATATCCAGATAAATGGACATTACCAGCAATATCATGAATATTTTTTAATTTTGCCTTATAATAATCATTTAAAAATTCTATCAAAAAATCTATTCCATCCATCGTGCCTACCTCCCCATAATTTCCTTCTGTCATTATTGTATTAAAAATTAGATTGCACCACAAGTAAATTATCATATTAATCTAATAAAAAAATTCGAACCATAATTATTAGATTAATAAATTATAGTTCGAATTTTCAATTTTAGAATTACTTTTTATAAAAATTCTTTGTACTTTTCTTCTTTAAAGCCGCAAAGCACACTACCATCGTCTTTTATTACTAAAGGTCTTTTGATTAACATTCCATTGTCAGCTAACAATTTTGCTTTTTCTTCAATTGATAACTCCTTCAATTTATCTTTTAGATTCATTGTTCTATATAAGTTACCACTAGTATTAAAGAAATATGTTGCCTTTTTTTCTGTATCTTGTAACCATAATTTGAATAAATCTTCCTGAGGTCTTTCTTCAGTAATCTCATAATATTTATAATCAATACTATGATTATCTAGCCATTTAATTGCTTTTTTACATGTACTACATTTTTTATAACAATAAACCTTTAACATAATTTATTCTCACCTCAGTATGTATTAACGAAATTCCTTACTGCTGCTAAACATATAGCTCTTATTATGGTATCTCATGGACATTATTAATCCTATACCTATCATGTTTGCAATTAAAGCAGATCCACCTTGGCTTATAAATGGTAGAGGAATACCTGTTAATGGTAATAATCCAATACTCATACCAATATTTTCAAAAACGTGGAATAAGATCATCATAATAACACCTGTAGAAATATACGCATAAAATTCATTTCTAGTATCAAAGGTAACCTGAATCATTTGGAAAATAAGTAATAGATATATAAAAATCAAAATGCATCCACCAATGAATCCAAAATTTTCACCTATAACAGAAAATATCATATCCGATTCTCTAACAGGAACATATACATTAGAATGATTAAATCCAGTACCAAATAACTGTCCTGATCCAATAGCTTTCATACTTTGCCATAATTGATAACTATTACCCGTAGTGGATGCAGATGGGTTTAACCAAGCTTCAATTCTAGCAAATTGATAAGCTTTAAAACCTATTGCCATTAATAAATTTCTCCCATAAACAGCTAATAAAATACCAGCGGTTCCTAAGAAAGCAGCACCTCCAAAAAGAGGTGCTAGTATCTTCCAAGAAACACCTGAAACTAAAATCACACCACTAAGAATAGCAAAGAAAACTAACATTGTACCGAAGTCATTTTGTAATTTCAACAATACAGCAACCGGTAATGTCCATAGAGCCAACTTTCCTATCAAATTCCAATCTGTTTTAATAGTATGCTCATAAAACTCTGCATTATGCTGTGCAACCACCCTACCTAACATTAAAATATAGGCAGGTTTCATCACTTCAGACGGTTGAAAAGTCAAAGGTCCAAAAGCTAACCAACTCTTAGCCCCAGTCTTTAAAGCATACGCTCTACTATAAAAAATCAAAACCAAAACTAACAAAGTAATACCTAAACCATACGCAATAGGAGCTACTTTCCACAATTGTTCAGCATCAAACTGCATAATAAATATAATTGCACCTATCCCTATTGCATACCACATAGCTTGAGAAATAAGTGTTCTTGGTACACTCATTGTACTAGTGTCATGACTTGCAGCAACATAAATTGAAAGCATTCCTATTATTGCAAGAACCATAACAGATAGAATGATTCCCCAATCTATTCGTGCGTCTTCTTCTTCACGACGTTCTCGCGACTGTCTATCCTGCACTACTATCCTTCTCCTTTGTCTAACAAATTAGTTATATTGGTACACTATTAACTTTTACTGTTCGTAGCTTATTATCTATGTAAATGATATTCTCTTAATAAAATTTCCATTGCTTCAGCTTGTGAACTGACTCTAAAAGTTTCACCATTTTTCAATTCTGCAATATATCTTTTCCCATCTTGCAAAATTCTACCGATCACTTCTTGATCCTTAGTAGTTAGTTCTGTAATTGTATTATTATCAACAATTTTTTCGACTTCAAGTATTTCAATATTCTTTTCTCGTTTCGACACAAAAAATCCTCCTACTTATCATCATTTCTAAAAATTGTAAACTTCTCCGGAACAACATCTACTCCACCCTCTACAAATGGATTACATCTCAAAATCCTAAAAATCCCCATTATAATTCCTTTAACAACACCATGCTTTTTTATTGCATCTATTGCGTAGTTAGAACAAGTTGGATAATATCTACACGTTGGTGGAAACATAGGAGAAATATACTTTTGATAACATCTTATTAAGAATATTATTCCCTTATTAATTTGATTTTTCAATATGGTCAAGTAATTTTCCTGTTCCTAAAGCAACATCATCCAATGGAGTTTCTGAAATCATAACTGGTACCTTCAAATGCTCTGAGAACAACATGTCTATTCCATCTAACAACGCACCACCACCAGTAATAACAATTCCTCTATCAATGATATCTGAAGCTAATTCTGGAGGAGTCGTACTTAATAGATCCTTAGCAGCAGAAATCATAGCTTGCATCGTATCATGCATTGCTTCTTCCGTTTCATCAGAAGTCATCGTAATAGTCTTAGGTAATCCATCAACTACATTTCTACCACGTACACTAAATGTTTCATCTCTGTGTCCTTTTAGTACAGAACCTATTTCCATTTTTACTTTTTCAGCAGTTCTTTCACCTATAATTAAGTTATGTTTATTTCTTACGTAATTTGCGATATCACTATTTAATTTATCTCCAGCTGCACGTAATGAACGACTTACAACAATATCTCCTAGTGATAGTACTGCTATATCACTAGTCCCACCACCGATATCAATTACCATATTTCCATGTGGTTGGAAAACATCTAAACCTGCACCAATTGCTGCAACTTTAGGTTCTTCTTCCAAGTATACCTTACTACCACCACCAGATTTTTCTGCTGCTTGTCTAATTGCTTTTCTTTCAATATCTGTAGTGTTAGTAGGACAACAAATTAAAATGTTAGGACGAGACATGAAACCTTTAACGTTTAATTTTTTTATAAAGTAGGACAACATTTGCTCAGTCATATCAAAATCAGCAATTACTCCATCTTTTAAAGGACGAATTGCACGAATATTACTAGGTGTTCTACCAACCATTTGATATGCTTCAGATCCAACAGAAAGAACCCTGCCACTCTTAGTATCTATAGCAACAACTGATGGCTCATTAAGGACAATACCTCTACCTTTAACATTTATTAAAACATTAGCAGTACCCAAGTCGATACCTATATCCTTCACCATAAGAGAAATCTCCTTTTACTAAATTTTATTTATCAAATTAATAATATATCTAGCTTATTATACCATAGACAAGATTAAATTTTAATTTTAATTCCTATTTAAAAACACTAAAATACCGTTAAACCATCTTATTTGATTTAACGGATTAAGAACTTAGTTATTGTAAGTTATTGACGTTTTTTAATTTTTCCTTTTTTATTTCAAATGATCTATCAGTAATATCATCAATTCTCTTAATATCAGCACCTAAAGAAGCTAATTTTTGATGGAAATGATAATATCCTCTATCAAGATACTTTAGATTAGTAACTTGAGTAATATTTTTCGCAACTAATCCTGCCAAAACTAACGCAGCTGCAGCTCTTAAATCAGTAGCAGCTACCTCGGCACCATTGAAATCAGTTGGCCCATGAAGAACCACCGAATTTCCTTCTACTTTAAAATCAGCATTCATTCT
Source organism: Ligilactobacillus sp. MP3 (assembly GCF_024436335.1). Lineage (NCBI taxonomy): Bacteria > Bacillati > Bacillota > Bacilli > Lactobacillales > Lactobacillaceae > Ligilactobacillus > Ligilactobacillus sp. MP3. The sequence continues at coordinate 159,740 of NZ_JANFQI010000002.1, read as the reverse complement.
TCTTAATTCTTCTAAATGCATGAATCTATTTTCAAACACAGTTTCAGTTAAAATACTTGTTCCCTCAGCAGCTAGTTGCAAAATTGAAATTTGTGGTTGCATATCCGTAGGAAAACCCGGATGAGGTAAAGTTTTAACTGTAGTTGGTTTTAATTTTTCAGGTCCTATTATTCGAATGCCTTCATTTTCTTCGATAACTTTTACACCCATTTCCTCTAGTTTAGAAATCAATGGGATATTATGTTCTGCAATTGCTTCTTTAATTAAAACATTTCCTTGGGTTAAAGCACTAGCAACCATAAATGTTCCAGCTTCTATTCTATCTTGAATAATAGCATGTTCAGTTCCGTGTAAACTTTCTACACCTATAATTTTGATTTTTTCAGTACCCGCTCCGTAAACTTTAGCTCCCATCTTATTTAAAACATTAGCTAAATCTACAATTTCTGGCTCTCTTGCAACATTTTCAATAATAGTTGTGCCCTTAGCTAGAGTAGCAGCCATCATAATATTTTGAGTAGCACCAACACTTGGAAAATCTAAATAAATATTTGCTCCCACCAATCTTCCATCGGTATGTGCATCTATGTAACCATTATGTTGCTCAATTTTAGCTCCTAACAATTCTAATCCTTTTAAATGTAAGTCTATTGGACGAGAACCTATAGCACATCCTCCAGGCATTGCTACTCTAGCTTTGCCTAATCGTGCTAATAATGGTCCTAACACAACAATCGATGCTCTCATTTTAGAAACATACTTGAATGGTGCATCATATGATAATTTACCAGTTGCGTCTATTTCAACTGATTTTTCATTTTCATCAAAGCCAACCTTAACGTTTAAAAATCTGATTACATTATTCATAGTATATACATCAGATAGAATTGGAACATTAGTTAGAATCGTTCTTCCTTCGCTGGGCAAGATTGCTGCAGCTAAGATAGGAAGAACTGCATTTTTAGCTCCTTCAATTTCTACTTCTCCTTCTAACTTATTTCCACCACGAACTACAATTTTTTCCATTACAATTCCTCACTCTGCATTACTTAATTAAAAATAGCAAATTGCGAATACTATCGATAAAACTTAAGAAGAATTCACTTGCTAAATACCCGATAGCTACAGAAAAAAGTACAAGTGCTAATCGGAATTTTCCTTGTTTTTCCTTACTAAAAAAATAATCTAGTCTTAATCCCTGAAAACTTATAAAAACGAGTGTTATGAAGAAAAAATGACTAATAATTGTAACTACTGCCATTAATCCTAAATACATATTAATATTATTCCTTTCTAAACTAATCGAACTCATAATAGCATAATTTATAAATTAAGTCATGATTTTTATAAAATTTTAAATTTTTCTACATAAAAAAAGACAGTATCCAAAAAATACTGTCTTTCTATTATGCTTAGTGTTTTGAAATGTTCAATCGATTTATAGCTCTACGTAGGGAAACTTCAGCTCTACGTAAATCAATGTCATTATTTTCGTTCTTAGCTTCTTCAATACGCTTTTCAGCACGTTGCTTAGCACGTTCCGCACGAGAAACATCAATAGTTTCTTTTCTTTCGGCAGCTGAAGCAACAACAGATAAAGTATTGTCTGAAAATTCCACAAATCCGCCACTAACAGCAATTTCATCAAAATTTTCATCATCAACTTTTACTCGAACTTCATCAATAGCTAAAGAAGCCAGCAATGGTAAGTGATTAGGCATTATACCTATTTCACCTACAGTAGTTTTACAAATAACTAAATCCGTAGTATTTTCATAAACACTTCCATCAGGAGTAACGACATTTATCGTCAATATAGATTTTTCATCCATCAGACGTTACCTCCTTAATTATTGCCAGCAAGTTTCTTAGCTTTTTCAACTACATCTTCGATTCCACCAACTAATCTGAAGGCTTCTTCAGGGAGATTATCATACTTACCTTCTAAAATTTCTTTAAATCCTTTTACTGTTTCTTCAACAGGAACATAAGAACCAGGGTTACCTGTAAATTGTTCAGCAACATGGAAATTTTGTGATAAGAAGAATTGTATACGACGTGCACGTGCAACAATAATCTTTTCTTCATCAGATAATTCATCCATACCTAAAATAGAAATGATATCTTGTAATTCACGATAACGTTGTAATACATGTTGCACTTCTGTAGCAACCTCATAATGTTCTTCACCAACAATTTCAGGTGTTAAAGCACTTGAAGTAGATGCCAATGGATCCACAGCCGGATAAATACCTTGTTGTGTTAAAGAACGTTCCAAGTTAGTTGTAGCATCCAAGTGAGCAAATGTTGTTGCAGGTGCAGGGTCAGTATAGTCATCAGCTGGAACATAAACAGCTTGAATAGAAGTTACAGAACCTTTCTTAGTAGAAGTAATACGTTCTTGTAATTGACCCATTTCAGTTGCAAGTGTTGGTTGATAACCAACGGCAGAAGGTATACGTCCCAACAAAGCTGAAACTTCAGAACCAGCTTGTGTGAAGCGGAAAATGTTATCAATAAATAATAACACATCTTGACCTTCAACATCACGGAAATATTCAGCTAATGTTAACCCTGTAAGAGCCACACGCATACGAGCTCCAGGTGGCTCATTCATTTGTCCGAATACCATGGCTGTTTTTTCCAAAACGCCAGATTCTTTCATTTCAAAGTATAAATCGTTACCTTCACGAGTACGTTCACCAACACCAGTAAATACTGAAATACCGTTATGTTCTTGAGCAATATTATGAATTAACTCTTGAATCAAAACAGTCTTACCAACACCGGCACCACCGAACAAACCAATTTTACCACCTTTAATATAAGGTGCTAAAAGGTCAATAACTTTTATACCTGTTTCAAGGATTTCAATCCCTGTACTCAATTGATCATATTTAGGAGCATCACGATGAATAGGATTACGTGGATGATCCTCATCAAATTCAGGCCCATTATCAATGGTATTTCCTAAAACGTTAAATACACGTCCAAGTGTATCTTTACCAACAGGAACACTAATAGATGCCCCTGTACCTTCAACTTCAGCTCCACGCTTTAAACCATCAGTGGAGTCCATAGCAACAGTACGCATAATACCGTCACCAAGCTCAAGTGCAACTTCGATAACTAATTCTGTACCGTCTTCACGTTTCACTTTCAAAGCATCGTCAATATCTGGTAATGATTCACTTAGAGGAAATTGAACATCAACAACGGGTCCGATAACTTGAACTACTTTACCAGAACTCATTAGTTTATTCCTCCCAATTTTTTACTATTCTAAGGCAGCCTGAGCACCTGTAATTTCTGTGATTTCAGTAGTAATAGCACTTTGACGAGCACGATTATACTGCAATTCTAATGAAGAAATAATATCCTTAGCATTATCAGATGCAGATTTCATTGCAGTAGAACTTGATGCATGTTCAGATGTTTTAGCATCAAGAATTGCACCATATACCAAAGATTCAGCATACTGTGGCAAAACTACTTCTAATATTGCATCTTCAGAAGGCTCAGTTTCGTATTCAATACTGTAGCCTTCATCGTTACTTGTTAAGTCATCATGTCCCATGTTTTCAGCTGAAACTGGCAACATTTTTTCAGCTCTAAATTCTGATGTTAATGTATTTACAAAATGACTGTAACAAACGAATAATTCATCATATACTTCTTTATCATACATACTTACAATTGCCTCTACTAAAGGTCTAGCATCTTTGTAAGTAGGAATATCACTTATTCCTCGGTACTCATAAGCAACGTTATAACCTCTCTTCTTAAAGAAATCTGCTCCAGTACCTCCAATAGCTATAATAGCTACATCTTCAGTACTATGATGATTATTTTCTATAAGTTCGAGAGTTTCTTTAATAACATTACTATTGTAACTTCCAACTAAACCACGGTCAGAAGTAATGACAACAATCCCTGTAGTTTTTACTGGACGCTGCCTTAACATTCCTAGAGTGTTTACCTTTCCATCACTATTTTTACTAGTAGTATTTACTGAATCTAGTAAATGTGATTTAGAAAGATGTGTTATAACACTGCGAATTTTGGTGGCATAAACTTGATAACTAGTCGCATGCTTTTGAATTTGACTAAGCTTAGCAGTTGAAACCATCTGCATCGCACTGGTAATTTGACTAGTTTTTTTAGTCGATTCAATTCGACGTTTAACTTCTTGTAGAGAAGCTGGCATTAGTTTTCACCAACCTTTCTTATTTTTCGCTAGCTTGGAATGTAGCTGCATATTCTTTGATTGCAGCATCTAATTTTTCAGTTTCAGGTAGTTTACCTGTATTTGCTATTTCGTCAAGTAAATCTTTATGATTTGCATCAAAATAATCAAATAACCCATCTTGATATGGTAAAATATCATCAACTTTAACTGGATCTAAGAATCCGTGTGTTAATGCGTATAATATCAATACTTGTTTTTCAACAGGAAGTGGTTTATGAAGTGGTTGTTTTAGTACTTCAACTGTACGACGTCCACGATTCAATTTTGCTTGTGTTGCTTCATCTAAATCAGAACCAAATTGAGCAAATGACTCTAATTCACTATAAGATGCCAAGTCTGTACGTAAAGTACCAGCAACTTTCTTCATAGCTTTAACTTGTGCGTTACCACCAACACGTGAAACAGATGTACCAGCATCAATAGCTGGACGAATACCTGAATAGAAACGATCACTGTCTAAGAAAATCTGACCATCTGTGATAGAAATAACATTAGTTGGAATATAAGCAGAAACGTCCCCTGCTTTTGTTTCAATAAACGGCAATGCCGTCATTGATCCTCCACCTAATTCGTCACTTAACTTAGCAGCACGCTCTAATAAACGTGAATGTAAGTAGAAAACATCACCAGGATAAGCTTCACGACCAGGTGGTCTTCTTAGAATCAAAGATAATTCACGGTAAGCATCAGCTTGCTTTGAAAGATCATCATATACTATCAAAACATGCTTACCATTGAACATAAATTCTTCACCCATAGCAGCACCAGCATAAGGAGCTAGGTACAATAATGGTGCTGGTGATGATGGACCAGCAGAAACAACAATTGTATAATCCATAGCACCAAATTTACGTAAAGTTTCTACAGACGTACGAACTGTTGAGTCCTTTTGACCAATAGCTACATAAATACAGATCATATCTTGATCTTTTTGATTTATGATTGTATCGATAGCAACTGATGTCTTACCAGTCTTTCTATCACCAATAACTAATTCACGTTGTCCACGACCAATTGGAACTAATGCATCAATAGCTTTCAAACCTGTTTGTAATGGTTCTGTAACTGATTGACGTTCCATAACACCTGGAGCTTTTCTTTCAACTGGACGTGTTTTACTTGTTTTAATTTCACCTAAACCATCAATAGGTTGTCCTAATGGGTTTACAACTCGACCAATTAGCTCTTCACCAACTGGAACTTCCATGATTCGACCTGTACGTTTAACAGTATCTCCTTCACGAATTCCCTTAAAAGAACCTAAAATAATGATACCTACATCATTAGATTCAAGGTTTTGAGCCATACCGTAAGTACCATCATCAAATTCAACCAATTCGCCAGCAAGCGCATTGTCTAAACCATTAGCACGAGCAATTCCGTCACCAACATAAGTAACAGTACCAACTTCATCAACAGTAAGCTCATCTTGATAATTTGCTAATTGTTGTTTAATCAGAGCACTGATTTCCTCAGCCTTAATGCTCATAAAAGTCTCACCTCTTTAAATCATTTTAATAATAGACGTTTAATGCGTGCAATTTTTGTTTTAATAGATCCATCATAGATATAGCTTTCAGATTTTAAAATAACTCCACCTATAATCCCAGGATCGACAATAGGGTCAATAATGACTTTTTTTGCACCAACAACATTAGCAAATGAAGATGCTAGTTTTTGTTTGCGTTCTTCATCTAATTCGATAGCAGTTATGACTGATGCACGCACTGTCTTTTCGAATTCGTCATTTAATCTGTCAAATTCATCAATAATGCCTTCTAAATTAGTAATTCTACCATAGTCATAGAGCATATCTAAAAGATTAGTCATTAATTTTGAAGAATCTTTCTTCAGAATTTCCATAATCTTCAATTTAGCTTCAGGACTAATTTGATTACTACTCATAAAGACTTTTAACTGTGGTTCATTCTGGAGTACCTTCTTATATTCTTGCAATTCAGAATGAAATTCATTTCTTATTTTCATTTCTTCAGCAAGCTCAAATAAGGCTTTTCCATAACGATGTACTATCGTTTCATTATCTAGTTTCATTTTGCTTTCCCAACCCTTCGATATATGAATCAACTAAGGCCTTTTGGTCATCAGCAGTTAGTTCTTTACGAATAATCTTCGAAGCAATTTCAATAGATAACTCTGCCACATCATTTTTTACACTATCTAATGCTTCTTGGCGTTCTTGTTGAATATCCTTCTTAGCATTAGCTTTCATTGTCTGAACTTCTTCATGTGCTGAACTTACAATATTAGCCTTTTGTTGTTCTCCATTTTTCTTTGCACGATCAATAATTTGAGAAGCTTCTGAACGAGAGTTTTTCAAAGCAAGATCTCGTTTTTCAACTAACTCTTCTGCTTTTTGACGCGCTTGTTCAGCAGAATCAATATCATTAGAGATTTTTGTTGCACGTTTTTCCATCATATCCGTGATAGGAGTCCATGCAAACTTTTTAACTAGAGCAAGCAAAATCAAGAACGTTACAATGTAGAAAATAAAATCTCCCCATGCAACACCTTGTTCAGTAGCACTTAGTAAAAATGTTGTGTTCATTACTATTGACACCTCCTCAATCCAATATTTGTTAAATTAATTAAATTGAGAATTATCCTTTTGCAACAAGCAAGAAAGAAACAACAATAGCTAAGATAGGTGTAGCTTCAACCAAACCAATACCAATGAACATATTACTACGTAATTGATTTGAAAGTTCTGGTTGACGAGCCATACCTTCCAACATTTTAGAAATAACAAGACCGTTACCAATAGCACCACCAATAGCAGCACCTGCAGCAGCTAAACCTGCACCAATTAATGCTAAAGCACTCATAATTAAAATCCTCCTCGATTACTCTTTTTCAACTTTTTGAGAGATGTATACCATTGTCAATGTGACAAAGACATAGGCTTGGATACTTCCGATAAAGACAGAGAATCCCTGCCATATAATTTCCAATGGAATTGCAGGTATATATGTTAATACACCTTTAGAGTTTGCCATATTGTAAATTAATTTTAGCAAAACTTCACCGGCATAAATATTACCATATAAACGCAATGCCAATGTTATAAAATTAGTAAATTGTTCAAAAATACTAATAGGTAATAATGCTGGCATTGGACTAAGGAATGTATTTTTAAAATATCCCTTAAAACCAAATTTCTTTACTCCTAAATAATGGGATAACACTAGTATCATAAATGCTAGAGTTAACGTTGTTAATGGAGAAGATGTGGGACTTTTCACATATTCAACTCCATTAAACGTAAGCTCTATTATTAATCCCAACTGATTAGAGATAAAGATGAAAACAAATAAGGTAAAGGCTAACAAACCAAACTGCTTTCCTTCTTCATCTGGTAAAGCATTCTTTATAATACCATTTGTAAAATCTACAACCCATTCTAAAACATTTTGTCTACCAACAGGTTTCATTTGAATTTTACGAGATAACCAAAATAATACTAAGAATACTATTACCGCTGAAACTAATCCAGAAACAATATTACCAACATTAAAAGGAATTCCAAAAAACTCTACAATTTGAGTTCCTTCATTCACCAAGTCTCACCTCTTTTCAAATTTTGTCCAGTGAGCTTAAAACAACTGGTATGCATTCAAAGACGGGATAAATCTTCGAATACTAAAAAGATAATACCACCATTTTGATAAAATTACAAAAGTCAATTTGAGAAAAATAATACAAAAATGATGATTTATCGCATTTAAATTCAATAAATCATCATTTTAAAAGTAATTATTAATAATTAAAATACTAACAAACTAATTATTTACTTAGTACCAAATAATCTATCACCTGCGTCACCTAATCCAGGAACAATATATCCGTCTTCATTTAGATATTCATCTAATGAAGCTGAATAAATATCTACATCTGGATGTGCTTCGCGAAATGCTTTAACACCTTCTGGAGCAGCAACTAAGCAAACAAATTTTATAGATTTTGCACCACGCTTTTTGAGTGCATCAACAGCCATGATTGCTGAACCACCAGTTGCTAACATTGGATCAACAATTATCATTTCACGATTTTCTAAGTCATCTGGCATTTTCACAAAATATTCATGTGGTTGTAGTGTCTCTTCATCACGATACATGCCTATATGACCTACTTTAGCAGCTGGGATTAATTCCAAGATACCATCTACCATTCCAATACCAGCACGTAAAATTGGAACTACTACCACTTTTTTACCAGCTAGTCGTTTAGTAGTTGCTTTTGTAATTGGTGTTTCTACTTCTACATCTTCTAAAGGCATATCTCTAGAAACTTCATAAACCATTAATTCAGCTATTTCATTTACACATTGTCTAAATTCTCTTGTTCCACAATTTTTATCTCTAATAATTGATAATTTGTGTTGAATTAATGGATGATCTAATACTTGAAATTTTCCCATGTTTAACGCTCCCTTGATTTAATTAATATAATTTTCTCTACTAATTTTATATGATATCACATCTAATTTCTACCATATTAATAAATAATTACTCTATTTATTATAAAATTGATTACCGGCTGATTTTTTTAAACGATTCATATATGCTAAACCGACACCTTCTTCAGGAAACGCTTCGGCTAAAATATACTTAATCTGATTGTCATCATCAAAATATCTAAGCCCTGCAAAAAGATTCTTAGCTGCACTTTCTACATTTTTTCCCAATGAATAAGTTTTATTTTCTAAGGCTTTACTCAATACTTCATCATCAGCTAATATTCCTACTTGATTTTTATTTTCATTTGCCCACTGTAGTGCACTATTCCAATTATCTTTATTAACTATTAACACTTGTGCTGATGGAGCATAGTGCTTATATTTCATTCCCGGAGCTTTAGGTATTTCATTTTCTTTAACTTTATGTTTATCACTATATACTTCTTTACCTATGACTTTTTCAATTTCTTCTGCTGTTACTGCTCCTGGTCTTAAAATTGTTGGTATTTCTGTACTCATATCAATAATTGTTGACTCTACACCGACATCAGTAGGTCCATCATCTAAAATACCTGCAATTCTTCCCTCTAAATCATGATAAACGTGCTGAGCAGTCGTGGGACTTGGCTTTCCCGAAGAATTTGCTGAAGGGCCTACAATAGGATTACCTAATGCTGTTATCAAGTTTAATGTAGTTTCATTTTTAGGCATTCTAAACGCAGCAGTTTTCAAACCACCTGTTACTGTCTTAGATAAACTACCATCTTTTATTTTTAGTACAATTGTCAATGAACCCGGCCAGAATTTTTCTATTATCTTTTCTACCTCTTTACTTAACGATGGAACAAATCTTTTTACCATCTCTAGTGATGATACAGTCACAATCAAAGGATTATCTGATGGTCTTCCTTTAGCCAAATAAACCCTCTTTACTGCTTGCTCATTAGTAGCATCTGCTCCTAATCCATATACTGTTTCTGTTGGAAAAGCTACAAGTTCTCCTAGACGTAATTCTTTTGCAGCTTCATTAAACTCACTTGGTTTATAAATTTTTGTGATTAACAAAAAATCTCCTTCTTCCTCTAAATTTTTACACAGATCATTCTATCATTACCATTGATATCTTTCTTTAAAGTAATTTCCGAATTTGGAAAACTATCTTTAAAGATTTTTTTTACTGCCTTTCCCTGTAAAAATCCTATCTCCATATAGATTTTGCTACCTTGTTTAAGAAGTTTACCACTTTCATTTGCAATTCTTTCATATATTTCTAGTCCATTATTTTTTGCAAATAAAGCTTGATGAGGTTCATAATTCAAAACACTCTTGTCCATATAAATTTTTTCGTTTTCCGAAATATATGGTGGATTAGAAACAATGATATCTTTTTTTCCTTCAATTTTTTCAAATAAATCACTTGTAGAAAATGATACATCTAAATTTAAATTTTGAGCATTCTCTTTAGCTACTTTTAATGCAGGTTCAGAAATGTCAGATAAAAAAATATTCCAGTTACTTCGTATAGATTTTAGTGCTAATCCTATCGCTCCAGTTCCTGTACCAACATCTAAGACATCGTAGTTCTCATTTTTTGAATTATCATTTAAAATCCAATCCACAAGTTCTTCAGTTTCTGGGCGTGGTATTAATGTATCCTTCGTAACTTTTAGTCTCAAACCATAAAAATCCTGATAACCTATTAAATACTGTAGGGGATAATCTTGATTATACAATTCTATCTTTTCTTGTAGTTCTTGGTAATTTTTATCATCAATACGTATTCGGTAATTCATCAATAATTGTGTTTTATTCCAACCCATTTGACCACATATTAAGTAATCTACATCTTCTAATGTACCACCATTTCCCTTTATACAAGAAAAAGCCCATTTCTGGACTTCAAAAAATGTTGGATTATTCATTTTCCAACTTCTCCATTGCTTTAGTTTGCTCAAATAAAATTAAAGCATCAATAACATCCTCTAACTCACCATTCATGATGCGGTCTAATTTATTTAATGATAAACCTATACGATGATCTGTAACTCTATTTTGAGGATAGTTATAAGTTCTAATTCTTTCAGATCTATCCCCTGTACCAACTGCAGATTTACGATTTGCATCATATTCACTTTGTTCTTGTTGAGCGTAGTAGTCGTATACACGAGCCTTTAATATTTTCATTGCTTTTTCTCTGTTTTGTTGTTGAGAACGTTGATCTTGCATAGCAACAACTATACCTGTAGGTAAGTGAGTCATACGTACAGCAGAAGATGTTTTATTAATATGCTGTCCACCAGCACCAGATGAACGATAAACATCTACTCGGATATCTTTAGGATCTAGCTCAATTTCTACATCTTCTTCTTCAGGCATAACAACAACTGTCGCAGTTGATGTATGTACTCGTCCTGCAGATTCTGTTACTGGTATTCTTTGAACTCGGTGGGCACCACTCTCATATTTTAACTTAGACCATACACTATTACCGTTAATTATAAGTGCTATTTCCTTAAAGCCACCAACTTCTGTTACATTCTTATCAATAACTTCAATTGACCATCCTTGACGTTCAGCATACTTGCTATACATAGAAAATAAATCTGCAGCAAATAAACTAGCTTCGTCGCCACCAGCAGCACCTCTAATTTCCATAATAATATTCTTGTCATCATTAGGATCTTTAGGTAGTAATAAAATTTTAATTTCTTCCTCTAGCTTTACCTTCTCATCCTTAGCATTTGACAATTCTTCTTTCACTAAAGATGCCATTTCATCATCTAATCCATCACTTAGCATCTCTTCATCATCAGAAATTTGTTGTGTTACTTCTTTATATTTATTATATTTTTCAACAGTTTCTCTTAAGTCAGCCATTTCTTTAGATAACTTTGTAAAACGCTTTGTATCTGAAATTACATCGGGATCTGATAGAAGTTCACCTAATTCTTCATATCTATCTTCTAACATCTGCAATCTATCAAATAACTTATCCATTTATTTCTCCTTCATCTTTTTCTAAATTATTAATAGGTGGATTAAAATAATGTTTTCTACATACTGGATAATAAGATTCATTACCACCAATCATTATCTGTTCACCACTATATACCGGTTTAGAATCATGCATTCTTAAATTCATAATAGCCTTTTTATTACAAAACCAACAAATGGTCTTCATTTCTTCTATTTTGTCAGCATATAATAAAAGATATTTAGATCCTTCAAACAACTCATTCATAAAATCATTTTTTAACCCAAAAGTCATTACAGGAATATTCAGTTCATCTACAATCTGAGTTAATTCCAATACATGATGTTTTTCTAAAAATTGTGCCTCATCAACTAAAATACAGGCAGGCTCTAAAGAAGATTGTTCTACTAGATCTTTAATATTAGTTTCACTAACAACTGGAATAGCTTTTCTTTTCAAACCTATACGACTAGAAACATAACCATAACCATCGCGATTATCCAAACCACTTGTCATGATAATAACATTTTTCCCTTGTTCTTCATAATTATGTGCAACTTTAAGGATTTCGATTGTCTTACCACTATTCATCGCTCCATAGCGAAAAAAAAGTTGAGCCACAAAAAATCACTCCATTGAATAAAATTTCCTAGTCTAGTATAGATTATTTCATAGACTAAAAACAAGCCTATATCATGCTTTTTTATAATTAATAATTATGATCAACAACACTTTTTAATTTTAAACTTTCAACATTCTTTAAATTTACAATATCTCTGCCTTTCAATATAGTCCTTTTGATATGCACAACCACAAATTTATGCTATCATATCTTTTAGTATTATTAAATTCTTATGTTTTTTTATCAAACATATATCTGGAGGAACTTTAAAATGAGTTTGAAAAGTTCAGTTGCCATTACGGCAGGAAAAACTTCACATTGGTTTTTACACAAATTTACAAATGGTGGTACTTCTTTACCTGGAAAGATTACTTTAGCTATTGATCCTGATGTTTTAAAAAGTCTAGCAAAAGATTATGAAATAGTTATCATCACAGGTACTAATGGCAAGACGTTAACTACTGCTTTAACTGTTAAAGTTTTAGGTGAAAAATACTCCAACATTTTAACTAACCCTAGTGGATCTAATATGAAACAAGGTATTGTATCCGCCTTTTTAACCGCTCAAAAAACAAAGAGTGGAAAAAAACTTGCAGTATTAGAAACTGATGAAGCCAATGTTCCAATTATATCTCAATATATATCCCCTTCTATCTATGTCATGACAAACTTATTCCGTGATCAAATGGATAGATATGGTGAAATATATACCACTTACGATAAAATATTAAAAGGTATTAATATGCATCCCGATGCACTCGTTATTGCTAACGGTGACGCTCCTATCTTCAATAGTAGAGAATTAAAAAATAAAGTTATTTATTACGGATTTGATGATGAAGCAGATAGAGAACAAATGGCACCGGCTAACACAGACAGTTTATTATGTCCTAAATGCCAACATATTCTACACTATAAGAATAGAAGTTACAGTAATTTGGGGAAATATTATTGTCCTAACTGCGATTTCAAACGTCCAAAACTTTCTTATCAAATGAACCGTATTCTAAGTCAAAGTCCTCAAAGCTCGACTTTTGAAATCGATAATACTAACATCTCACTTCATATAGGTGGAACATATAATATTTATAATGCTTTAGCAGCATATGCTGTCGGAAATGAATTAGGCGTTTCACCTCAACAGATAGCACATGCTTTAAGCAGTAACGATGAAAAAGTCTTTGGAAGACAAGAAGTTATCAAGATAGGTGATAAAGAACTAACATTGGTCTTGATTAAAAATCCAGTTGGTCTAGATCAAGTACTTGATATGATAAAAACCGATACAGAACCATTTTCTTTAGCAGTGTTATTAAATGCTAACTATGCTGACGGTATCGATACTAGCTGGATTTGGGATGGAAGTTTTGAATCTCTTCCATTTGATAAGATACCAGCTATTTTAACTGGTGGTGAAAGATACCGCGATATTACTTTTAGATTGAGAGTCGCTGGTGTACCTGAAGAAAATTTCTCTCAAGAAGAAAAACTTCCTGACGTGCTTGAAAATATTAAAAAAATGCCAACTAAGCATGTTTATGTTTTAGCAACTTATACCGCTGTGTTACAGTTACGTAAATTATTGTCTGAACAAGGTTATATTAAAGGAGGCATGGATTAATTATGAAATATTCACTAAATTTAGCCCATCTATACGGTGACTTATTGAATACTTATGGTGATATCGGAAATATCCTTGCTTTACGCTATTATGCTAAACAAATGGACACTGATTTAAAAGTTGATATTATCTCCTTAAATCAAGAATTTAATCCTAAAAAGTATGATATTGCCTTTTTTGGTGGTGGCCAAGATTACGAGCAGATGATTGTTTCAAAAGATATTCAATCAAAAAAAGAAGCATTGACTAAATATATACATGATGGCGGGCCAATGCTTGCTATTTGTGGTGGGTATCAATTACTAGGTCAATACTATATTGGGGCTGACGGTCAAAAAATTAAAGGTATTCATGCCTTAGACCATTATACTGAAAGTCAAGATAATAATCGTTTCATCGGAGATATTGTTATTAAGAACGAAGAAACCAACCAAGAATATCATGGTTTCGAAAATCATAATGGTGTCACATATTTAGGAAAAAATGAGCGACCTCTAGGTACTGTTGTAAGTGGACATGGAAATAATGGAAAAGACAAAACTGAAGGTGCTATTTTTAAAAATACGTATTGTTCTTACTTCCATGGACCTATCTTAGCTAGAAATGGTGAATTAGCTAAACGTATATTAATTACTGCTTTACAAAGAAAATATCCAGATGCTGATTTATCAAAGCAACAAGCTCTAGAAATAAAACCTACCTACTAAAAGCAAATAGAGTGAGAAAATAGTTTCTACTATTACCTCACTCTATTATTTTTTTAATTAATAATTTCATCAAGAAAAGTAGATATAATTATATCTCTTCTATCTAAAAAGATTTGATTATTAGAACTTGGATGAACCCTATTACTCAATACTATTAATCCACATCCACTATCTCTATCTATTAAAATGAATGTACCAGTATATCCTGTATGATAAATACATGGAACTCCATCATTTCTATATCTTAAATCCCAGCCTAGCGATCGCCCCAAAGTTCCATTAGGAGTCCAATCATTAAACAATTTAGATATTGTCTTGTCTTTTAATACTCTATTTTTTGAATTATGTATAATCCAATTAGAAAACTTAATCAAATCATTTAGCGACATAAATAGACCAGCTGATCCACAATATTTACCTAAAATTCTAGCTTTAGGATCATGTACAATTCCTTTCAAGACTTTACCATTTTTTTGAACTTCAGTAGGTACACACAATCCCGGATCTGGATTAAACGTACTTTCAAATAACTGCAATGGTTTCAACACTTCTTGCGTTATAACTGTCTGTACAGGTTTATTGTATATTTTTTGAATTATTTCTCCTAATAATATTAATCCTGTATCTGTATATACCACTTTTTTTCCTAACCAGTCTCCCACTTTTAGAGTATACATTGCCTCAATTAATTCTTGTGCATTTAACTCATTTCGATGCGGTATATACCCATTCAATGCTGAAGTATGGGTTAATAAATGTCTAATTGTAACTCTATCATCTTTAAATAAAGGTAAATAATCCTTCACTTTGTCATCAATTAATATCTTATTATCTTCAACTAACTTTAAAATTACTGTCGTAGTTCCTACAACTTTAGTTAAAGAAGCCATATCATATAACATGCCTGCTTTTAGTTTTTCTACTTTAGGAATCAACTGACTATTCCCTATAACTTTAGTTAATACTTCTCCAGGCTTTATTACAGCATATGATACACCAGGAACAATGTTGTCTTTATATAAATTTTCTATTAAATCACAAGTTCTTTCAAACATCCTATTCTCTCTTTTCTTTATTTTATATACTAAGTGTACTCTAAAAATGATACAATGAATATTAAATGATTGTGTAAAGGAGTTTTTGTGTTTTGGCAAGTAATTCAGATTCTCTATTCTTCATCTTATCTTATATTAAAAGACATCCTGATGATTTAGTAAAGGCCATTCCCGCTTACGATAATGTTATTAGATTATTTATTTCTGATAAAGTTAAGGTTTCAGATGCAGAAATATATTTCCCTGATAATAGCCTTATGGTTAATAGATTAAAGCTTGACTTCATTTCTCAACATGGAAAATTATTAGACGATTTCTTTCAAATGACTGGTCGCCAATTACGTGGATACAATGAAGTTTGGGCTAGTACGGCTCATTTAACTGATAGAAATGTATATCTTGTCGAATTATCTTATGAATAATAAAATAAAAATCGCTAAAGATCGCCATTATTAAAATAATGCAATCTTTAGCGATTATTTAATTCCAATCTTTTTATACTCTAGACATTAATTACTTTGTCTAAAAATGCTTTAGTTCTTTCATTTTGAGGATTATCAAATACCTCTTCAGGAGTACCCTCTTCCATCACATGGCCATCAGCCATAAAAACAACTCTATCTGCAACTTCTTTAGCAAATCCCATTTCATGTGTTACAACAACCATAGTCATTCCATCTTTAGCTAATTCTTTCATTACTTCAAGAACATCTCCAACCATTTCAGGGTCTAGAGCCGAAGTGGGTTCATCAAATAGCATAATATCTGGTTTCATTGCTAATGCTCTTGCTATAGCAACTCTTTGCTTTTGACCACCAGACAATGAAGCAGGCATTGCATCATATTTATCAGCTAAGCCTACTGTTTCTAGTAAATTCTTAGCTACAAATTCAGCTTGTTCCTTTTCTAACTTTCCAAGCTCTACTGGTGCCAAAGTAATATTTTCACCTACTGTTAAGTTATTAAATAGATTAAAGTGTTGGAAAACCATACCTATATTTTCACGTGCTTTATCTATATCAGTCTTAGGATCACTTATATCATGTCCGTCAATGATAATTGAACCACTCGTAGGTTCTTCTAATTTATTTAGACATCTCAACAACGTACTTTTCCCTGAACCAGATGGTCCAATTAAAACTACAACTTCATTATTTTTTACTTTAAAATTGATTCCCTTTAATACATGATTACTACCATAATTCTTTTTTAAATCTGTAACATCTACTTTTAAATCTGTCATTAGTTATTTATCCTCCGTTCAATCCATTTGGATAATAAAGTTAAAATTGTAATTATTAACAGGTACATTATTGCTATAATGCCCCAAATTCTAAAACCTTCTAAGTTTCTAGCAATAATGATTTTACCAGTTTGAGTTAATTCTAATATACCTATAATAGATAAAATTGAAGTATCCTTTAATGTAATTATAAACTGATTAATGAAAGATGGAATCATAATTTTAACACCTTGAGGTAAGATAACTTTTCTCATGGATTTGCCAAACGAAAGTCCCAAACTTCTAGCTGCTTCCATTTGACCTTTATCTACGGCCTCGATTCCACCCTTCACAAAGGCTGCAGTATATGCACCTTCGTTTAAAGTTAATGTAATAATTCCGGCGATAAATGCTGGAATTTTTGATCCTGTTAAACTAGGAATACCATTGTAAATAAACAAAGCTAGAACTAATAATGGAAGTCCTCTAAAAATATAAATTATTGTTGTAGAAATACCTTGAGCAAATTTGTTTGGCACAACACCTAACATTCCTATTAGAATCCCAAAAATAGTTGCACCTATAATTCCAACTACTGTCAATTTTAAAGTTTCTACTATTCCGTCTAAAAAGGCCTTTTTATTTTGTTTTAATAGTCCTAAGACAGTATGACTATCTTTACTTTTCTTTTCATTAGCCTCTTTAGTAGCTGAAATTGCACTTTTACCTGTATATTTTTCAATTATCTTTTGGTATTTTCCATTTTTCTTAAGTTTATCTAAACCATCATTGAATTTATTCATCAATTCCTGGTGTGTTCCTTTTTTTACAGCAAAACCAAAATTACCAGAATTAGCTGGTTTAGTTACTATTTTTAATCCTAAACCTGTGCTAATACCATATTCTAAAACAGCACTATCTTCAAAGCATGCAACAGAATTACCATTTTTTACATCATTATACATATTATCTGAATCATCAAAAGTTACAGTCTTGAATCCATATTTATCTTTTATAGAATTAGCATAATCCGCACCTGAAGTCCCCGTTTTTATAGCTACTTTCTTTCCGCGTAGCTGTTTCAAACTTTTAATACTACTGTCAGGTTTTACAGCCATAACAATACCAGATGAATAATATGGTTTCGAAAAATCAAATTTTTGCTTACGTTCATCTGTAATTGTCATTCCTGCGATCATTCCATCAACTTGTCCAGCACTAACGGATTGCAAAGCAGCGTTAAAACCAATTGGCTTCAGGTCCACTTTAAATCCTTCTTCTTTAGCTATAGCATTCATCAAGTCAATATCAATGCCGACATATTTATTACTATCATTTGCATATTCAAATGGTGGAAATGTTACATCAGTAGCTATTGTATATGTTTTTTCATCCGCATGAACTAACTGTGGTTTAATAAAAAATGAAATAAAGATTAAACTACTAATAATACTTAAAAATGTAATAAACTTTTTCATGTTCGTTCTCCTTATTCTGATTTATGAAAATATTATACCACAATATTGTCACAAAATGATACATGATATTTTATTTCATAGATAAATTCAATATAAAAACATTAAAATTATATATTATTTCGTGAACACCCAAATTTAATGTTATATAAAGTAACAATAGATATTGATAAACTATGAACTAATCTAACTGTTATATTAGAAATATATTCCTATTTTTCTCATTGCTTTGTGTACGTTACTTTTAAATATTACATGTAACTTATTAATTTCCAATCTATTTATAAACTTATTTTCAATAAAAAATAAAAGGATAAACCTATGTAAGATTTATCCTTAAAATATAGTATTCAATTAACAAAAAGATTGGGCATACAGGGTTCGAACCTGTAAATTATGGATTCAGAGTCCACTGCCTTACCAATTTGGCGAATGCCCAAAATTATTCAACTATTATATTTTAGTTCTCCATTTTTTCTTTGTCAAGAGTATTCAAAAATATATTTAATATAAATTATATATTACCTACTTCATAACTTAATATAATTTTTCTATAAAAAAGAGTACTGGAATTGTTATTAACTCATCCAGTACTCTAAAAAAATATATTTACTTTATTTCTTCATCTGTCTTCAATACAGCCATAAATGCAGCTTGAGGTACATCTACTGTACCTACTGCTTTCATTCTCTTTTTACCACGTTTTTGTTTATCTAGTAATTTAGCACGTCTATCTGGATCACCAGTATGAATTCTTGCTGTTACATCTTTACGATAAGCTTTTATATTAGTTCTAGCTATTATTTTAGCTCCAATAGCAGCTTGAATAGGAATTTCAAAGTTTTGACGTGGTATGATAGTCTTAAGTTTATCAACTATTACTCTACCTCTCGCTTGAGCAAATTGTCTATGAGAAATAAAACTTAGAGCATCTACTTTATCACCATTAAGAAGTATGTCTATTTTCACCAAATCACTTGGTCTAGTTCCATCTAACTCGTAATCTAATGACGCATAACCACGTGTGCTAGATTTCAACTTGTCAAAAAAGTCAAAAATTATTTCAGATAATGGTATTTCATAAATAACATTAACACGATAATCGTCTAGATAATCCATAGTTACAAAAGTACCACGTTTTCGTTGGCATAACTCCATTACAGCGCCAACATAGTCATTTGGTACCATTATCTCTGCTTTAACGTATGGTTCATTAATTTGCTTGATTAGTGGTGTTTCTGGCATTTCAGATGGGTTAGATACATTAATATGTGTACCATCTGTTAATTCAACATCATATGTTACAGAAGGAGCCGTTGTTATTAAGTCCATATTAAATTCTCGCTCTAATCTTTCTTGAACAACATCCATATGCAACAAACCTAAAAAACCACATCTGAAACCAAAGCCTAAAGCTTGTGAAGTTTCTGGTTCAAACTCTAAAGCAGCATCATTTAATTGCAATTTTTCTAACGCTTCTCGTAAATCATTATATTTAGCGTTATCTGTTGGGTACAATCCTGAATATACCATAGGATTCATTTCACGATATCCCTCGAGTGGCTTTGCTGTCGGATTATTAGCATTTGTTACAGTATCACCTACTCGTGTATCTTGAATATCTTTTATACTTGCAGTAAGATATCCCACGTCTCCAGCCATTAAAAAATCTCTCTTTAATGGTTTAGGTGAATTCACACCAACTTCAACTACTTCATATTCGGCGCCACTATTCATCAAACGAATTTTATCACCAGGCTTTACAGTTCCTTCAACAACTCTAATACTTAGAACTACACCTCGATAATCATCATAAACAGAATCAAAAATTAAAGCTTTCAACGGTGCCTCTAAATCCCCGTCAGGAGCGGGAACATTCTGCACTATTTGTTCTAACATTTCTTCAATTCCAATTCCCTTTTTAGCACTAGCCAAAACAGCTTCAGAAGCATCTAGTCCTATCACATCCTCAATTTCTTGACAAACACGTTCTGGATCTGCTGAAGGTAAATCTATCTTATTAATAACCGGTACAATCTCTAAATCATCATCTAAAGCTAGATATACATTTGCTAAAGTCTGCGCTTCTACCCCTTGTGCAGCGTCAACAACTAATACAGCTCCTTCGCAAGCTGCTAAAGATCTAGAAACTTCATATGAAAAATCAACATGTCCCGGTGTATCAATCAAGTGAAAAATATACGTCTCGCCGTCTTTTGCATGATAATGCAATTCAACAGCATTTAATTTAATTGTAATGCCTCGTTCTCTCTCTAATTCCATTGAATCTAAAAGTTGATCTTGCATCTCTCTTTTGGTTACTGTATCAGTCATTTCTAAAATTCGATCAGCTAGAGTTGATTTTCCGTGATCAATATGTGCCACAATGGAAAAATTCCGAATATGCTTCTGACGAACTTTCATTTGTTCTAAATCCATGAGAACACTCCTACCTTTTCTAAATATCTAATTACTAATTATACCTTTTTTTTACATATAGGGTCAATTCATTTAATAATTCACCTTTAAACAAATATACCTTTGACTAACGAAGTCAAAGGTATATTTTATCAATTTATCTAATTATTTTTTTCGTTTAGTTTTCTTATTCTTAGACCAACGTTCAAAGAAACTGTCATCCCCACTAGGATCTTCACCCATAGAGTCAGCAAAAGCCTTTAATGCCTCTCTTTGTTTCTTATTTAAATTCTTAGGTGTTTCTATTTTGACTGTAACACGTTGATCACCGTTTCCACCAGCTCTTAAATGAGGTGCACCTTTCCCACGAAGTCTAAATGTTGTTCCTGTTTGAGTTCCAGCTGGAATTTTCATTTTAACCTTACCATGAACTGTATCCACTTCAACTTCATCACCAAGTGCAGCTTGGACAAAACTAATAGGCAAACTCAAGTATATATCTGCCCCATCACGTTTAAACTTATCACTAGGTGCAACTGAGAAATAAATATATAAATCACCATATGGCCCACCATTAACTCCGGCTTCACCTTGGCCACTCAAACGCATCTGATTACCATCTTCAACACCAGCAGGCACTGTAACTTCGATAGCATGTTGTTCATTTACATGTCCACTTCCGTGACAAGTGGAGCATTTTTCTTTTATCTCTTTACCAGTACCGTGGCACACATCACATTCTTGTTGAGACATCATTCTACCCAAAGGTGTTTGTCGTTGAACCTGAATAAATCCTCTACCATGACATTTAGAACATGTTACTGGCGATGTTCCTGGCTTAGCACCTGTCCCACTACAAGTTTTACAATTTTCTTCTCTGGTATATTTAATTTCTGTCTTCTTTCCAAAGATTGCTTCTTCAAAAGTTAGATGCATTTCATATTGAAGATCTCTCCCTTGACGAGGGCCATTATTATTTCTGCTTTGACCACCACCAAAGAATGAACTGAATATGTCTTCAAAGCCGCCTGCTCCAGATCCACCAAAATCAAAGCCACCAAAACCTTGGCCACCACCGAAGCCTTGTTGTCCACCTGTTGTACCAAATTGATCATATTGTGCCTTTTTTTGAGGATCACTTAAAATTTCATATGCTTCATTTACTTCTTTGAATTTTTCTTCAGCACCAGGTTCATGATTTAAATCTGGATGATATTTTTTTGATAACTTACGATATGCACGTTTTATTTCTTGATCAGAAGCATCTTTAGAAACTCCTAAAACATCATATGGATTCATTTTTTTCTCTCCAATTTCCAAAGTACAAAATGACTTTCATTTTGCCAAATTTACACAACTAATTATAACTTAAATAGTTAATAAAGATAAAGCCACATGCATAAAAGCATATGGCTCAATCCTATTTTACAAGATAGACACTACTTATTTTCATCAGGATCTACTTCTTTAAAGTCTCCATCAACCGTATTATCATCGTTTGTAGAGTTATTAGCTGAAGTATCACCTTGTGCACCACTAGCTTGTTGAGCCTGTTGTGCTTGTTGATACAATTTTACAGACATATCTTGAATTAACTTAGTTAACTCATCTTTCTTAGCTTTCATTTCATTGATATCATTTTGTTCTTGAGCTTTCTTTAGAGCATCACGTGCATCTTCAACACTCTTAACTTCATCTGCAGAAACTTTATCTTTAACTTCTTTCAAAGTCTTGTCTGTTTGGAATAATAATTGATCTACTTCATTACGCAAGTCAACTTCTTCCTTGCGTTTCTTATCAGCTGCTTCATTTTCTTTAGCTTCCTTAACCATACGATCAATTTCTTCGTCAGACAAACCAGATGAACTCTTAATAGTAATCTTTTGTTCTTTATTTGTTCCTAAGTCCTTAGCAGAAACATTAACAATACCATTTTTATCAATATCAAACTTAACTTCAATTTGTGGCACACCACGAGGAGCAGCAGGAATATCTGTTAATTGGAAACGACCCAATGTCTTATTATCTGCAGCCATTGGACGTTCACCTTGAAGAACATGAATATCCACTGCTGGTTGATTATCAGCTGCTGTAGAAAATACTTGAGACTTAGATGTTGGAATAGTTGTATTACGATCAATTAACTTAGTAAATACACCACCCATTGTTTCAATACCTAATGATAGAGGTGTAACGTCTAATAAAACAACATCCTTAACATCACCTGTAATAACACCACCTTGAATTGCAGCACCCAAAGCAACAGCTTCATCTGGGTTAACTGATTCATTAGGAGTATGTCCTGTTTCAGCCTTAACAGCTTCCTTAACTGCAGGAATACGTGTGGAACCACCAACTAAAATAACTTCATCAATATCAGCATTTGTTAATCCTGCATCAGCTAAAGCGTTACGTACAGGAATCTTTGTTCTTTCAACCAAATCTTCAGTTAATTCATTAAACTTAGCACGTGATAATGATGTTTCTAAGTGTAAAGGACCAGCTTCACCAGCAGCAATAAATGGTAGTGAAATTTGTGCTTCTGTTGTACCAGACAAGTCCTTCTTAGCCTTTTCAGCAGCATCTTTCAAACGTTGCATAGCCATTTTATCTTGAGATAGATCAATTCCATTGTCAGCTTTAAAGTTTTCAACTAACCAATCAATGATCTTATTATCAAAATCATCACCACCAAGATGTGTATCACCATTAGTTGATAGAACTTCAAATACCCCATCACCTAATTCAAGGATAGAAACGTCAAAAGTACCACCACCAAGGTCAAATACTAAAATACGTTCATCTTTATCTAATTTATCAAGACCATAAGCTAAAGCTGCAGCTGTAGGTTCATTAACAATTCTTTCAACTTTCAAACCAGCAATCTTACCTGCGTCTTTAGTTGCTTGACGTTGTGAATCGTTAAAGTATGCAGGAACTGTAATAACAGCTTGTGACACTTCTTCACCTAAGTAGCTTTCAGCATAATCTTTAATGTATTGTAAAATCATTGCTGAAATTTCTTGTGGAGTATATTCTTTATCTTCAATCTTTACCTTATAGTTTGCATCTCCCATATGACGCTTTATAGAAGATACTGTATTTGGATTTGTAATAGCTTGACGCTTAGCTACTTCACCAACTTGTGTCTCACCATTTTTGAATGATACAACTGATGGAGTTGTTCTATTACCTTCTGGATTTGTTATAATTTTAGGATCTTTACCTTCTAGTACAGCAACAGCTGAGTTTGTTGTACCTAAATCAATACCAATGATTTTTGACATAAATGTATTACCTCTTTTATAAATATATTAATTAAATACTACTTATTGAGCTACAACAACCATCGCTGGTCGTAATACTCTATCTTTTAGCATGTATCCGTCTTGGAAAACTTGTACTATAGTTTCTGGTTCTTGTCCTTCTTCAACAGGAACTGTCTTTACAGCTTGGTGTAAAGTAGGGTCAAACACCTTTCCTAAAGAATCTATTTTAGTAACATTATTGTTTTTCAAGGCTTTTTCCATATCACGAGCAACCATTTCTATACCCTTTTTCAGTTGCTGTGATGCATCATTATCTACTTCAATTTCTAAAGCACGGTTTAAATTATCAATAACTGGTAAAATATCACGAGCTAAATCTTGACCCTCATATTTCAACAACATTTCTTGTTCTTTTTTAAAACGTTGTGTCATGTTAGCCATTTCAGCCTCAGCTCGTAAATACTTATCCTCAATATCATCGTACTTCTTTTGAAGTTCATCTAATGCTTTTGAAGAATCATCTGTCTCCTCTACTGATTTTTCGTTCTCAACAGATGAAGCTTTATCATCTTCTTTAATTTCTTTTTCACTGTCATCATTTTGCTCAGAAACTTTTACTTCTTCTTCAGACACATCGCCACCCCTTTCAATTATCACTCATCAAAATTTCGGTAATAATCAATTAATTTTTTAGTTAGCTCTTTTTGGAAAACTTCAACCAATCCTATCATCTTAGAATAAGGCATGTTAGTAGGTCCTAAAATAGCAATCATGCCACGACCATGACTCCCAACATTGTAAGTCGCCGATACGAGACTGTAATCTAACAATAACCTATCAGACATCTCATCACCTATTTTAATCGAAATTCCATGATGATCATGTGGATTAGTCGTATTATCTACTAACCCACCAATCTTATCTGATTCATCATCAATTAATGAATACAGGGATTTGATCTGTTCTAAATTATTACCATTAGCAAAATTTAACAAATTTCGCCTTCCACCAATATAAAACTGCTCTTTGATAGCTTTATCTAAGATTCCACCAAATACATCGATAAATCCATCAGATTTTTCAATATATTTAGTAAGTAACGGCTGCAATTCTTGTAGTTTAGAAGTGACTTCACTAAGGGAAGAACCTACCAATTTATCATTAATTAACCTAATAACAGCTTCTAGAGACTCTCCATCTATGTTATTAGGTAAATTATAAATTTGGCTTTCAACTGATCCATCACTGGCAACGAGAATAACCATTACTTGGCCATTTCCTAATGGTACCATCCTGAATCCTTCGAGTTTTAAATCACTAGCTTCTGGTCTCAAAGTTATCGCCGTATAATTAGTTAAATCAGACAATATCTTTGCAGACATTTCTATTATTTCATCAACTCTACGATATTCATTTCCAAATAGAGATTGAATACTTCTTACAGATTTAGAATCTATTTTAACGGGTTTAACTAAATTATCAACATAATAACGATATCCCTTAAGGGAAGGAATTCGACCAGAACTAGAGTGCTCTTTAGTTATAAAACCTTGTTTTTCAAGAACTGCCATTTCATTTCGAATAGTAGCTGAACTAACACGTATAGGTAATTGTTCTTGCAAAGTTTTAGAACCAATAGGCTGTCCTAAATCAGTATAATCTCGGATTATTGTTTCCAAAATCAACAACTGTCTTTCAGTTAGCAAACCAACCACCTCTTTTAGCACTTAACACATTAGAGTGCTAAGTCAATTATTAATATAACCTAGTTAATGGGATTAGTCAAGAGTTTTAGCCAAAAAATTAGCAGAGTAACCCTATAAGTGCTAATTTTTTTTCAAGTCTTCAAAAAAGACCTCAGTATCTCTTTTATCTTTATTTAATTGATCTATTAGTTCCTCAACACTATCAAATTTCACCATTTCTCTTAAAAATTTATACCATTTAACAATAACTTTTTCTCCATAAACACTTTTATCAAAATTAAATAAGTTTATCTCAACTGTTTTTTCTAAATCATCACCAAATGTTTCATTATGCCCTATAGATGCCATTCCTTCATACCATGAATTATCTTTACCTACTCTCACTTTAACAGCATATACACCTTCGCATAAAATACGTTCATTCTTAGGGATAGAAACATTTAAAGTTGGGAATCCTATTTTTCTTCCCCTCTTAAAACCATGTTCAACAGTTCCATGATTTTCATATTGGTATCCTAATAGTAAGTTAGCAGCTTCTACATTCCCACTATCTAAGTCTTTTCTTATCTGAGTAGAACTAATTTTTTGATCATTGCGTTGTAAGTGATCTACAGTTATTATTTCAAATCTTCCTTTTGCAAAATTCGAAATAGTATCCATATTAGCAATGTCATGTTTTCCATAAGTGTAGTCTTGGCCTGCAACAACACATATTGCGTGTAATCCCACTACATACTTATCTATAAAATCTTGTGGTGAAAGATAAGCTAAATTTTCATCAAACTTAACAACATAAGCTATATCTACACCTAAATTCTTAAAATGTTCCAGTTTTTCATCCAACATTGTTAAATATTTAAACTTTTCACCATCAATATTTTGAAAGATGATTTTTGGATGTCTGTCAAAAGTCATTACTGCAACTTTTACACCTAAACTTTTTCCTTTTTCTATAGCTCTTTTTATTACTTCTTGATGTCCACGATGAACTCCATCAAAAAAACCTAAAGCCAATACAATTGGGGAATCAACAATTGCATTTTTATCATAAGGTTCCTTCAATTTTACGATTTTCATCTATATCCCTTCCTAACTTAAATCTATCATTCTCTCAGATTGATATCTATTTTTCTCTTCATTATACTGATAAATACATCTAATTCTATCGTCATAGAAAAGATTAACCCTATCATAATTTTCTTTAAAAGTACTTACAGATAAAAAGCCTCCATTTTTCACTATCTTCCATTGTTCTAATTTCAAATCATATCTTGGTAAATCTTTAACCGCATAGTCAATAGGATATAATGATTCAGACAATTTATTTTCATGTGCTAATTTTTCTAATTGTGACAATGATTTAGCCATTCCTATTTGAAAGCCACCACTTTTAAGCCTTGTCAAATCACTCATAACAGCTGGTACACCTAATTTTTTCCCAACATCTACTGCTAAAGTTCTAACATATGTACCTTTACCACAACCGACTTCAAAATATATAGTTTGCTGTCCTTTTTCTTTATCAAATTTTGAAGGAAAAATTTGTTTAAAATATTCTATATGAACTCTTCTTTCTGGAATATCTACTTTTTCACCAGCTCTAGCATACTCATATAATTTTTTACCGTTAACTTTTATAGCAGAATATATAGGCGGAACCTGTATTATATCACCAATAAAACTAGACAAAATTTCATTTATTTTCTCATCTGAAAAAGGTTTAGAAAGTTTGGTTTCTGAAATTACTTCACCTTCTAAATCTTCAGTAGTAGTAGCAAACCCCAATGTTATTTCGCCTTTATATACTTTACCTGAATCCATTAAATAATTAACTACTTTTGTAGCTTTTCCTACACAAATCGGTAAAACACCATCGACTTCAGGATCTAAAGTTCCACTATGTCCTATTTTTCTAGTCTTAAAAATTTTTCTACATTTTATGACAGCATCATTACTAGTCATTCCACGTTCTTTATACAAAGGTAGAATTCCATCCATTAAAAAAATCCCTCCAAAAAAAAGAGTACGATTTGACAACCATACCCTCTTAAATACTTTCTTAAAAATACTAAAATTTATCTGTACTGTGAAGTTTTCTAAGAAGCTCATCGATATGATCTCCATATTGAACAGATTTATCACGTTCAAATTTAATTTCAGGAGTTACATAAATACTTAAACGATGACCAAGTTCGCCTCTAATTAAACTAGTTGCTTTATTCAAACCAGTTTGCACTTTTTTCTCATCAGAAGCCTTATCTGATAAAATACTATAATAGATAGTAGCATGTTGTAAATCACCAGAAACTTCTACACCTGTAATAGTTACATCTTTAACTCTTGGATCTCGCACTCGTTTAAGTAAGATATCATTTACTTCTCGTTGAATTTCTTGAGATAATCTTCCTACACGAAAATGTTGTGCCATAATTTCCTCCTGTATAATAAAGATTAATCAACTGGAACTTCTTCCATAATGTATGCTTCAATTTGATCTCCAACTTTTATGTCATTATATTTTTCAATCATCAATCCACATTCATATCCTTGTTTAACTTCTTTAACGTCATCCTTGAAGCGTTTCAAAGAAGCTAATTTACCTTCATAAATAACAATTCCATCACGAATTACACGTACACCACTATCGCGGCGAATATACCCATCAATAACATATCCACCACCAATTGTACCTAATTTTGAAACTTTGTATGTTTGGCGTATCTCTACTTGTCCTGTAATCTTTTCTTGATATTCAGGTTCTAACATACCTTTCATAGCTGTTTCAATTTCATCAATAGCTTTATAAATAACTCGGTGTAAACGTATATCAACATTATCTGATTCTGCTTGTTGTTTAGCTAATGGTGTAGGACGTACATTAAAACCAACAATGATAGCGTTAGATGCTTCTGCTAATGTAACATCACTTTCATTTATGGCACCTACTGCTTGGTGAATAATATTTACACGTACACCTTCAACATCAATCTTCTTAAAACTTTGTGCTAAAGCTTCAACAGATCCTTGAACATCAGCTTTTATAATAACTCCAACTTCTTTTAATTCTCCTTCTTTAAGAGTATCAAATAAGTTATCTAGAGTAACATGATTTGTTTGACTACGTTCTTTCAATAAAGCTCTTTCGGCACGTTTTTCACCTGCAGCTCTAGCGGTCTTTTCATCCTCAAATGTAATAAATCTATCACCAGAATCCGGTACTTCATTCAACCCTGTAATTTCTACAGGTGTCGCTGGTGTAGCTTTTTTAATATCATGTCCACGAGCATCCACCATTGTACGTACACGTCCAAATGTATTACCCACAACAATTGGATCACCAACATGTAACGTACCTTGTTGAACTAACAATGAAGCTACTGAACCTTTCCCTTTATCCAAACGGGCTTCAATAACAGAACCTGCCCCTCTTTGATTTGGATTAGCATGTAATTCTAACATTTCTGCTTCTAAAAGAATCATATCTAATAATTCATCTAAGTTCTTACCAAATTTTGCAGATATCTCTACAAAAATTGTGTCTCCACCCCAGCTTTCAGGAATTAATTCATATTCCGTCAATTGTTCCATTACATGGTTAGGATTTGCACCTGGTTTATCAATCTTGTTAACAGCTACAATTATAGGTACACCTGCAGCTTTAGCATGATTAATAGCTTCAATAGTTTGAGGCATAACACCATCATCAGCAGCTACAACTAAAACAGTAATATCTGTAATATCAGCACCTCTAGCACGCATATTAGTAAATGCAGCATGTCCTGGTGTATCTAAGAAAGTTATAATCTTATCATCATGTCTTACTTGATAAGCACCAATATGTTGTGTAATACCACCAGCTTCGCCTTCAGTAACATGCGTATGACGTAATTTATCAAGTAAAGTTGTCTTACCATGGTCAACATGTCCCATAATAGTAACTACTGGAGGACGTTTTTCTAAATGCTCAGTGTTGTTTTGTTCTTCTTCAAAGAACTTATCAATATCAGACACATCCACTTCAACTTTTTCTTCTGCATTAATACCATAATCAGCAGCTAAAAGTTCAATTGTATCTTTATCTAGGGATTGGTTCTGGTTTACCATTACCCCCATCATAAATAGCTTCTTAATAATTTCTGCAGGTTCTCTATGAATTTTTTTAGCAATATCAGCTACATTCATCCCTACAGTATAAACCAATGTTTCTGGCAATGGCTTATTTTTTCTTGGTGGAACAGGATTTCCCTTCTTAAAATTATTATTACGTTTATTATTGTTATTATGTTTATTTTTAAATTTATTATTAGAACGATTATTTCTATTATTACGTTGTCCGTTCTTTGCATTATTATTTTCTTTCATACTACTACCAGATCGCTTTCTATTATTTTTATGCACATTCTTATGATTATTTTCGTCTTTACTCCCTGTACTACTTTTTTGTACCTTTTTGGAATGAAAATTATCTTTATTTTTATTATGTTGTATGTGCTCTTTTTTCTTTGCTTTTAGACTTATACTTCCACGAATTTTATTCTGTTCATTTTCATCTAATGCTGACATATGGTTTGTAACTTTAAAATCATATTTTTTAGCAATTTCTATTACTCTCTCACTACTTATACCTAACTCTTTAGCCAATTCATAAATACGTTTTTTTACCATATTATCACGCTCCTAATTTAGTACCCTAACTTCAGAAGCCCTATCGCATTAAAATAAGAATGAACAATAAATTAATCAGATAATAGTTCTTTCATTCTATTTGCAAACCCAATATCATTTACAGCAATAACGGAACGTTTTTGTCCAATAGCTGAACTTAACTCTTCTTTTGTGAAAGACTTACATAAAAATACATTGTAACTCTTACACTTATCAGTAAATTTTTTCAATGAATTTTTTCCGCTATCACTAGCAACAAAAACAATACTAACTTTGTTGCTTCTAATTCGCGATAAGACTAATTCTTGCCCTGTTACTAATTTACTAGCTCTTCTAGCTAAACCTAATAAATTTAATACCTTTATCCTATTTTCCATTACCAAATAATTTTGCTCTTTCTACTTGATGATCTACATATGCAATCAATTCATCATAAAAATCATCAGAAATACTAATCCCAAAAGTTTTATCAAAAGTCTTATCAACTTTTGCCTTTTTTGCTACATCAACATTTAGATGGATATATGCACCTCTACCAGATTTTTTCCCAGAAGGGTCTATGCTTACCTCGCCTTCCTTATTTTTAACAACACGGACTAATTCCTTTTTAGGTACCATCTCACCTGTAACAATGTCTTTTCTCATAGGAATTTTACGTTGTGCCATAATTATTCCTCCTCAATCATATTGGAAGAAGAGTCTGACATCAATTGATCTTCATCATCAATATCATTATTATCAGCTTCCACGTTACTTAAATCAGCAGCATCGCTTTCTGATTTAATATCAATTTTATAACCTGTCAATCTTGCAGCTAATCTTGCATTTTGTCCACGTTTACCAATTGCTAAAGACAATTGATCATCTGGTACAACAACTGTACAAGCATGCTCGTTTTCATCATCAAAACGAACGTCTAATACTTTAGCAGGATTCAAAGCATTAGCAATATATTCAGCTGGATCTTCACGCCATTCAACAATATCCATGTTTTCACCTTTTAGTTCATTTACGATAGCCTGTACACGTTCACCTCTTGGTCCTACACATGTTCCAACAGGATCTACACCATCTTCATTAGAACGAACAGCTACTTTAGCACGGTCACCGGCTTCTCTAGAAATTGAAACTATTTCTACAGTACCATCAAAAATTTCTGGAATTTCTTGTTCAAATAAACGTCTTAACAAATCCGGATGAGAACGGCTTACAAATACTTGAGGTCCTTTTGATGTGTTTTCAACTTTATAAATGTACACCTTAATTTTATCATGTGACTTGTATTCTTCACCTGGAATTTGATCTTGACGTGATAAAACAGCTTCAATTCTACCTAAATTAACGTAAACAAATTTATTATCTCTACGCTCTACTTCACCTGTAACAATTTCTTGTTCATATTGAACATATTCATTATAAATAACTTCTCTTTCTTCTTTACGAACACGTTGCATGATTACTTGTTTAGCAGTTTGCGCTGCTATACGTCCAAAATCTTTTGGTGTAACTTCCTCACGGATAGTATCACCAATTTCATAAGCTCTATTAATTTCAAGAGCAGATTTCAAACTAATTTCTAACTGAGAATCATACACTTCATTTACTACTTCTTTAACAGCATAAACATGGATATTACCTGCAATCTTATCAAATTCAACTTCCACATTTTGAGCTTGACCATAATTACGCTTATAAGCTGAGACCAAAGCTGCTTCTAATGCTTCAATCACAATTTCTTTCTTTACACCTTTTTCAACTTCTAAGGCATTTAATGCGTTTAGTAATTCCTTACTCATTGTTCTATCTCCTTAATAATTATTAAAATTTAATTGCCAAACGAGCTTTTGCGATTTTATTTCGATCAAAAGTCTTAGTTACTGTTCTTGTTTTTACTCTATATTCCAATGTCAAAGTTTCTTTGTTTAAATCAACCATAGTACCTTCATAAACTTTTTGTCCATCAATAGCTTGATAAAGAGAAATATGAATATACTTATTTAATGCACGTTCATAGTCTTTCTCTTTCTTTAAAGGCCTTTCAGCACCTGGTGATGAAACTTCTAGATAATAAGCTTGTGGTATTGGATCTGGGTCACAACTATCTAATTTTTCACTGAGTTTATCACTCACCAAGGCACATTCTTCAATGTTAATTCCATTAGGTTTATCAATATAAACTCTTAAATACCAACTTTTTCCTTCTTTTACAAATTCTACATCAACTAATTCAAAATGATTTTCATCTAGAATAGGGGTTACCAGATTAGTTACTGTTTCAACAACACTACTCACTTATGAGCCTCCTTCAACTAAATTAAAGCAATACTTCAGCAGAAATAGAACCAAAGTAAACTATTCCAACAAAAAGAGTGAGCATTTCTGCTCACTCTTTACGAGTTATCTAATATAACTTAGTTTAACATAGCTAAAATTAGAATACAAGAATTAACATTGCTCTGTTTTTCTTATTATACTGAGAATTTCTAAGTTTATTTAGTAGTTAAAATAAGCTTAATTGATTTTCATCTGGTAAATCATCCAACACATGATTTTCTGTCATAAAATCAATCAATGATTGAGATACTTTTCCCCTCTTACTTAGATCTTCTTTTGAAATAAATTCTTGTTCCTCTCTTGCCGCAACAATTTGCTTAGCTACGTTTAATCCTAAACCAGGGATTGCTGTGAAAGGTGCCAATAATGTTCTTCCGTCTTCTTGAATAGTCCAGTTCTGAGCATCAGACTTATTAATATCTACCATACTAAAATCGAAACCTCTTTCTATCATTTCGTTAGCAATTTCTAATACTGTTAAAAGATTTTTCTCTTTAGTTGTTGCTTCATTTCCTTTTGAATTTATGAGTCCCATTGCATTTTTTACAGCTTCTTTTCCTCTAGACATTGAAACTAAATCAAAATCATCTGCACGTACTGAGAAATATGCTGCATAATAAACAAGGGGATAATAAACTTTAAAATATGCAATTCTTAGTGCCATCAAGACATACGCAGCAGCATGGGCTTTCGGAAACATATACTTAATTTTTAAACATGCTCCGATATACCACTCAGGAACATCTGCTGCTCTCATATCAGCTTGCCATTCATCTGGTATTCCTCTGCCCTTTCGTACATGTTCCATAATCTTGAATGCTTTATCAGACTCAACACCCATATGAATTAGATCCATCATAATATCGTCACGACATCCTATAACGTCTGGCATTGTTACAGTTCCATTTTTTATTAATTCTTCTGCATTCCCCAACCAGACATCTGTACCATGTGATAGTCCTGAAATTTTTAATAACTCTGCAAATGTTTTTGGATGGGTCTCTTCTAACATTCCTCTAACAAAGCGAGTACCAAATTCCGGAACACCTAATGTCCCTGTCGAAGATTGAATCTCTTCAGGAGTTACACCCAAAATATCTGTTCCTGAGAATAATGCCATAACTCCAGGATCATCTGTAGGAATAGTTTTAGGATCTATTCCAGACAAATCTTGTAACATTCTTATCATCGTAGGATCATCATGACCTAAAATATCTAATTTCAAGATGTTATCATGAATCGAATGAAAATCAAAGTGAGTTGTACGCCAAGCAGCTGTTAGGTCATCTGCTGGATATTGTATTGGAGTAAAGTCATAAATGTCCATATAATCAGGAACAACCAGAATTCCTGCAGGATGTTGCCCAGTAGTTCGCTTTACTCCAGTAGCTCCCTTAGCTAGTCTATCTATTTCAGCACCTCTGAAATTTTGTTCAGTATCTCTCTCATAGGCCTTAACATATCCATAAGCTGTTTTATCAGCTACTGTACCAATTGTTCCAGCACGATAAACATTATTCTCACCAAATAGAACTTTTGTATAATTGTGTGCAATAGGTTGATAATCCCCAGAGAAATTTAAATCTATATCTGGAACTTTATTTCCCTTAAAACCTAAGAAAGTTTCAAAAGGTATATCTTGTCCATCTTTTATTAATTCTGTACCACAATTAGGACAGTCTTTATCTGGTAAGTCGTAACCAGAACCATACTCACCTTTTTCATAAAAATGCGTCCACTTGCATTTGGGGCATCGGTAATGTGGTGGCAATGGATTAACCTCTGTAATACCTGTCATTGTTGCAACTAAGCTTGACCCAACAGATCCTCGAGAACCTACTAAATATCCATCTTTATTAGATTTATACACTAATTTTTGTGAAATTAGATAAATTACCGAAAATCCATTACCAATAACAGATTTCAATTCCTTATCCAACCTCTTTTGAACTATTTCTGGTAAAGTATCACCATACCAGGCATGTGCTCTATTCATAGTAAGATCATGTATGTCTTGCTCTGCACCTTCCATTTTAGGTGTATAAAGTTTATCTTTAACAGGTGTGATTTCTGAAATTTCATCTACTAACTTATTAGGATTGGTTACCACGATTTCTTTTGCTATATCTTCTCCTAAAAAGCTGAATTCTTCTAACATTTCATCTGTAGTTCTAAAATGTGCATCTGGTAATTTTTTTAATCTATTTAATGGGTTAGCCCCTGCTTGAGAATGAATTAATATCTTTCGATAAATTGCATCCTCTTTATTCATAAAATGAACATCTCCAGTAGCAACTATTGGTTTATCTAGTTCGTGGGCTAATTTAACCATATTTGTAATAATTTCTTCAAGATTATCATTATCTTTAACTAATTCTTGTTCCAATAATGGTTCATACAATGGCTTTGGTTGAACTTCTAAATAGTCATAAAATTCTGCTTTTTGCTTAGCAATTGTATATCCCTTCTGCATCATTGCTGTAAATACTTCACCATCAGCACAAGCAGACCCTACTATAAGTCCTTCACGATATTTTTCTAAAATTGAACGTGGTACTCTTGGAACTCTATAGAAATACTTAACCATAGATTCTGAAGTTAATTTAAAGAGATTTTTTAGGCCTTCTTGTGTTTTTGCTAAAATTATTGCATGCGATGGATGCTCGTGTTTATACGCATCATTTTCTCCAACATGCTTATTAAAATCATCATGATATAATATTTGTTTTTCTTCAGCATCTTTTAACATAGCATAATATATAAAACCAGTAGCTTCAGCATCATATATAGCTCGATGATGATGCTCTAATTTTATATTCAATTTTTTAGCTAATGTATTAAGCCTAAATCCTTTCATTTCAGGATATAAATATCTTGCTAACGGTAATGTATCAATCCAAGGTTCCTGTATCATTTCCATATTATGACGTTCGTATCCTGTATTCATGAAATCTACGTCAAAAGTAGCATTGTGTCCTACAATAATGCAATCTTTACAAAATTCTTTGAATAACCTAAAAACTTCTTCCTCGCTTTTAGAACCTCTTACCATGTCATCAGTAATACTTGTTAAATTAATTGTAGTCTGTGAAAGAGAATGACCGGGATCAATAAATTCTTCAAACGTATCAATAACATTTCCCTTTTCCATTTTTACAGCAGCAAGTTCTATTACTTTATCATATTGTGCTGACAAACCTGTTGTTTCAGTATCAAAAATAACATATGTTGCATCTCTCAAGTTTTTGTGTTGCTCATTATACGCAATAGGAACCCCATCATCTACAATATTTGCCTCAACACCATAGAGAATCTTGACATTATTTTTTTGCCCAGCAGCATGTGCTTCAGGAAATGCCTGTAATGTCCCATGGTCTGTAATTGCAATAGCTTTATGTCCCCACTCCGCAGCTTTAGATACGTATTCTGTAATGCTATTAGTAGCATCCATCATACTCATATTAGAGTGAAGGTGTAATTCAACTCGCTTTTCATTTTCAGGGGCCGTATCTTTTCTACTCTCATGTTTTATTTCATTCAAATCATATGCATTAATAACTAGGTCCCTCATATAATTATCTTCTTGAACACTTCCACGCACCTTAATCCAGACACCAGAATTTATAGCATCGAACATCGCTTCATCTTCTTCAGTTCGCGAAAACTTCTTAACGACAAATGATGAGGTGTAATCTGTAACTTCCAGGATTAATAATTTTCTACCTGAACGTAACTCTCTAACTTCTTTGTTGAAGACATAGCCTTGAACTGTAACTGAACGTTCTTCTTCAGTTATATTAATCATTTGCGTAATTTCTTGATCAGATGAAATTTTCTTTCCTAGTTGGACCGGTCCTTCTATACTAGGAACTTCTGCTTTAGATTTTTCTCTTTGTTCACTTTGTTTCTTTATGGCTTCTACAGCTTTTTGAGCCAATTCGGCATCGCTCTTAGCTTTCTGTTCTTTAATATTCTCAATTATCTCCTGAGCCTTAGTTTCATCAACTAGAGTATTAACTGAAAATTTAGGAAACCCTATCTTGTGATATGTTGATTCTAATGGTCCTAAAGCTTGATCTACTAAAAAACGTTTTACAATTTCATTTTCTGCCAGTAAAATTACTCTATTATTATCTAAATATGGTACTTTACTTCTGGAAAGTTCTTGTATAAATGATGATTGAATACCACTATTAAACACAACCCATTTCCAATAATCTCCTAACTTTTGATTCGTTATAATGGGATTTTTTGTATGCAAAGTGATGTCAACTTTGGCAATATCTTTAAACGCTAACTGTAGTTGCTGATAAAATTGGTAAAATACTTCATATGGCAGTATATCTTCTATTTGCAAATGAAAATTCCAAACTTTACTCTCTACATGGACTTCAACTTTTTGAATTTCTGCATTCGTAAATACCTCTTCAAACCCATGTTTATTTTCCCAATTAATCTGTCTTAATAATTTCTTAAATAGATCTTGTTTATTGGTTTCCAAAGAAGTAGCTCCTTTCCCCAAATTCTTCATTTCAAAAAAAATAGTAACTGAGAAAAATCTAACACTTAATCTCAGTCACTTCAAATAAAAATATTAACTAATCAGTAATTGTTTCATTAAAAAGTATTTTTACAGAGTTTAATAACTCTTCTAACTTAACTTCAATCTTTTCTCCATTTTGACGAAGTTTAATTTCAACAATTCCTTCATCTGCTTTCTTACCAACAGTTATACGAATTGGAAGTCCAATTAGATCTGAATCTGCAAATTTTACTCCTGCGCGTTCTTTTCTATCATCAACTAACACTTGATATCCTGCATCTTCTAACATTGCAGTAACTTTTTCACTTAGTTCTCTTTGTGTATCATTTTTTACATTAACAGGAACAACGTGAATATCGAATGGAGCAATTTCGCGAGGCCAAGCAATACCATTTTCATCATTATGTTGTTCAACTATTGCTGATAATAAGCGTGAAACACCAATTCCATAGCAACCCATTCTCATAGGAACTTGACGTCCATTTTCATCTAATACATCTGCACCCAAACTCTCAGAATAACGAGTTCCTAATTGGAAAATATGACCAATTTCAATTCCACGTGTAAATTTCAATACACCTTCGCCATCTGGTGATAGTTCTCCTTCTCTAACTTCACGCAAATCTAAAAATTCATCAACATGATAATCTCTATCAATATTAACGTTTATATAGTGGTAACCATCTTCATTGGCACCTACACTAGCATTTATCATTCCTTCAACATCTAAATCTGCTAATACTTTTAGATTTTCATCAATTCCTACAGGTCCTAGAGAGCCGAAGTTTGCACCTAAGAATTTTACAGCTTCTTCTTCTTCAGCTGGACGTAAATCAATAGCTCCTAAATGATTTTTTAATTTAACTTCGTTTACTTCGTCAATACCTCTCATTAAAACAACAACAGGTTCGTCATCAGCTACAAATAATAGAGTCTTAATTTCATTTTGAGTATCTGTTCCCAAAAACTCAGCTACTTCAACAATTGTTTTGGCATTAGGTGTAGCAACTTTTTCCAAATCTTTTGGAGTTTCATGAGATTGTTTAGGTATTCTCAAATTCTTTGCCATCTCAATATTAGCTGCATAATCCGACGAATCAGAATATGCAATTGTATCTTCTCCAACTTCAGCGATGGCTTGGAATTCTTTTGATCTATTTCCTCCCATTGCGCCTGAATCAGCAATAATTCCTCTAAAATCTAGCCCACAACGTTCAAAAATTCTTTGATATGCTTTGTCAGTATCATTAAAAACTTTTTCCATACTTGTATCATCAACATGGAATGAATAACCATCTAACATCAAAAATTCACGACCACGTAATAAACCAAATCTAGGTCTATTTTCATCGCGATACTTCATTTGAATTTGATATAAATATAGTGGCAATTTTTTGTAAGATTTTATTGCATCTCTTACAATTGTTGTGAAAGTTTCTTCATGAGTTGGTCCTAAAATAAAATCTCGTTCATGACGATCTTTTAATTTAAACAAAGTAGGACCGTAAGTTTCATAACGTCCTGACTCTTGCCATAACTCTGCTGGTACAACTGCAGGGACTAGCATTTCTACTGCATCAATCCTATCCATTTCTTCACGAATAATATTTTCGATTTTCTTCATTACTCGATATGCAAGAGGTAAATAAGCATACATACCTGCTGTTATTTGTTTGATATATCCCCCTCTTAGCATCAATTGATGACTGACAACTTCAGCATCACTTGGAATTTCTTTTAATGTTGGAATTAACATTTGTGATTGTTTCATTTTTTTACTCCTCTCTGAGAACAATACTCATCTTAAACCATTAATTATCTAATGTAAAAAATATCTTTGAATATCATTCCAGGTTACTAAAATCATTAAAATCATTAAAAAACCAAACCCTATCAAAGTAATTATACCCTCTTTTTCCGGATCTAAAGGCTTTCTTCTGATTGCTTCTACTATATTTAATAACAATTTTCCACCATCTAACGCGGGTATTGGTAATAAATTGACAATACCTAAATTTATAGACAAAACTGCCATTAAATTCATAATACTCAAGATACCATAATGAGCAGCTTCACTCGTATAAGAGTACATTGCTACAGGTCCACCCAAATCATTCAAACTGAATCCCTGTGTAAACATTTTACCTAAAACTCCTATGATACTTGTTATTATATACCAGGTTTGAGTAAATCCATATGACAAAATTGCAACAATTGACTTATCATAATGGACTTTTGCCATAACTCCTATCATTCCAACTTTTTTACCATTCTCGATTTGAACTTTAGGTGTTATCCTTATTTTAATAATTTTATTTTTTCTATCAATTTTTAAAATAATTTTTTTATTCCCATTTTTTTGGATTTGAGTGGAAGCTTCTTGCCAAGTAGTGGTCTTTATATTATCAACAGCTATTATTCGATCATTGGGCTTTATTCCTGCTTTCTGTGCAACCGAATTTTCTTGAACCTTTCCTATTTGATTATCTGTAAAAGCTACTCCACCTTGCACAAGTGCGATCACTAAAAAAGCTACAATTGCTAAAATAAAATTATTCATAGGACCTGCAAAGTTTGTAAGCATTCTTTGAATAATTTTAGCTGATTGAAATTGAACATCTTTAGGTGCAATTTGTACTTCCGTTCCATCATTTTCAATTATGCATGCATCATGATCTACTTCATATACTTTTAGTTCTGAATCATCGCCATTCTCGTATCCTTCGATCCACAGCTTATCTTCCAAATCCCAATCAGAAATTTGAACAGGAACACCTGAAATTAAAGTTTTTTTGTTACTTGTATTAATTTTTACTACTTTATTTTCATCATTTATTAACAGATTAACTGTCATTCCCTTTTTCAAGGGAACATCGTCTTCCTCAGCACCTGCCATACGCACATATCCACCTATAGGCAATAGTCTGATTGTATATGTAGTACTATTCTTTCGATAGAACCATAGTTTAGGCCCCATGCCAATGGAAAATTCTCTTACTAAAATTCCTGCCTTTTTTGCAAAAAAGTAATGTCCAAATTCATGTACAAAAACGAGGACTCCAAAAACAATAATAAATGCAATTATTGTGATAATCATTTAACCATCCTCTCTTAAACCTTACTAAATTAAACCAACGAAATGCATTAAAGGTAAAACTAACAAAATTGAATCAAATCTATCTAATATTCCACCGTGTCCTGGTAAAATTTTTCCAGAATCTTTTACTCCATAATGTCTCTTAAATGCTGATTCAATTAAATCACCAAATTGAGCACCAATTGATAGAAATACTGTTATTCCCAACATAGTTAAAAAGCCATATGGAAAAGCACTTTGCTTAAAGAAAAGATAAATTCCTACGATAATGACAGCACTCACTGTACCCCCAATTGATCCTTCCCATGTTTTGTTAGGACTAATATGAGGAGCTAACTTAGTACGCCCAATTTGACGCCCGATTAAGTATGCGCCACTATCTGTAATCCAAGTAATCAAGAATGCGTATAAAATCATCCATAAACTTTCTTGGCGAGCATAAATCATATAGTGAAATCCTAATCCTGAATAAATAGCTCCTAAAATTATAGCTCCCACATCATCAAAGGAAAATCTATTACGACTAACAACTGTATATCCTAGTAATACTAGCGTGAAGAAATAGAATCCACTATAAAAAATTCCATTTGGGAAAAAATTGATCCAATTACTTGGTACCAATAGGCAAGCCACTGCCATAAAAGCTATTATTGCCTCAGGTGAAATTAAAAGTTTTCTTTTCATAGTTAAGAATTCTGACATTCCCACTAATCCCATTGCTACTACTAATATACTAAATAAATTTCCTCCCACTACTAGTAAAGGAATAAAAATCAGCAATGCTACGACTGCTGTAATAACTCTTTGTTTCATCTTTATTTTTTCTCCTCTTTTAATCCGCCAAATCTTCTATCTCTTGTTTGAAAAGCATAAATATTAGCCAATAAATCTTCTTCTGAATAATCTGGCCATAATGTATCAGTAAATACAAATTCACTGTATGCCAATTGCCATAATAGAAAATTTGATATTCTTTCTTCTCCACTCGTTCTAATTAATAAGTCAGGATCATTGTATGGAGCAAGCTTCCCAGTCATTAAATTAGCATCTACTACTTTTTCAGTTATCTTTTCTATCTCTAATTTATTTTCACTTACTTCACTAGCAATACTTTGAATAGCAGATACTAATTCAGCACGACCACCATAATTTAACGCAAAATTTAAGATCATTCCTGTACAATTTGAAGTTTGTTTAATTGCATCATAAACAGCTTTTTGAGTTTTTTTCGGTAGCATATCTATATATCCCATAACATTTACTCTTACATTATTTTCAATTAATTCAGGAACAAAAGTATTGAAAAACTTGACCGGTAAATCCATAAGAAAATCCACTTCTTTATCAGGACGTTTCCAATTTTCTGTAGAAAAAGCATATAACGTTAGGACTTTAACACCTAAATTACTCGCTACCTTAGTTATATTTTTTACAGTTTCCATTCCTTGTTTATGTCCTGCTATTCGCGGTAAGTGTCTTTTCTTAGCCCAACGTCCATTTCCATCCATGATAATAGCTATATGATTAGGAATTAATTCTCTTTTTAATTTATTCCTTTTTTCATCCATATTTTCTTTTTTATTAAAAAAATCCAACATCCAAATTCACCTCCATAATGGAAATACGCCTCTAAATTACTATAGCAGCTTTTTTTTAAACAATAAAGTTAATATACAATAAAAAAAGGGTAAAGTAACAAATCTTTACCCTCGTGATACAATAGTTTATTGCATTATCCTTCGAGAACTTCTTTTTCTTTGTCCTCTGTAATTTTATCAATATTTTTAATAGATTCATCTGTCACTTTTTGTGCTTGATTTTCTAAATCTCTTAAATCATCTTCTGTTAAGTCACCATTCTTTTGAGCTTTCTTCAAAGCATCCATCATATCACGACGAATGTTTCTAACAGCAACTTTTCCAGTTTCAGAAACAGCCTTTACTTGCTTTGCTAGCTCTTTACGACGTTCTTCAGTTAATTGTGGAATAACTAAACGAATTGCCGTTCCATCATTCATTGGTGCAATTCCTAAATCTGATGCCATAATAGCATGTTCAATGTTCTTTAAAGAGGTCTTATCATATGGTGTGACCAATAATACACGTGCTTCAGGAACTGAAATTTGTGCCATTTGATTTAAAGGAGTAGGAGCCCCATAGTATTCTACATTAATTCTATTCAATAAACTGGCATTAGCACGTCCTGCACGAATATTCCCTAATTCTCTTCGTAAAGAATCTTCTGCCTTCGTCATTTTTTCTTGTGCTTCTTTAATAATAGGTTCTGTTATTTTCATAATTATTTTCCTTCCACTGTTGTACCAATTTCTTCGCCTTCAACAACCTTCTTAATATTTCCTCGGTTGTTCATGTTGAAGACTACTAAAGCAATATTGTTGTCCATTGATAATGATGAAGCTGTAGTATCCATAACAC
Organism: Ligilactobacillus sp. MP3; assembly: GCF_024436335.1. NCBI lineage: Bacteria > Bacillati > Bacillota > Bacilli > Lactobacillales > Lactobacillaceae > Ligilactobacillus > Ligilactobacillus sp. MP3. The sequence goes on along the minus strand of NZ_JANFQI010000002.1, from coordinate 116,874 downwards.
GTAATCCCTTATTAATAATATCCATATGTGTTAACTTAGTATACTTTTTAGCTGTAGGATCAACTTTAGGATCCGCGTTGTAAATTCCATCTACTCCATTTTTAGCCATTAAGATTACTTCTGCATTAAGCTCGGATGCTCTTAATGCAGCTGTAGTATCTGTTGAGAAATATGGAGAGCCTGTACCTGCTGCAAAAATAACAATTCTTCCTTTTTCTAGATGACGAATTGCTTTTCTACGAATATATGGTTCCGCTACTTGTCTCATTTCAATAGCTGTTTGAACTCTTGTAGGAACTCCAACTGACTCTAGACTATCTTGAAGTGCTAAAGCGTTCATAACGGTTCCTAACATACCTATGTAATCGGCTTGTGCTCTTTCCATTCCTATTTCAGCACCAGCTTCACCACGCCACATATTTCCGCCACCTACAACGATAGCAATTTGTACACCTAAATCATGAACTTCTTTTATTTCTTCTGCAACTTTTAAAATTTCGGGCGGATTAATTCCTTTTCCTTGATCACCAGCAAGTGCTTCACCACTCAACTTTAGTAATACACGTTTATACTTGATGTCAGACATGTAAAATTCCTCCCAATATTTATCATAATTCATTCTATAAAATTTTATCTCTTCTAAAATTTCATTTTACCATATTTATCATGATGATAGTAGGTCCAAAAATAATTGCTAATTATTTTTTATTTTTAAATAAGTTCTTTAAATTTCTTTTTATAACCTGGAAGAAAGTTAATGAACGAACCATTCTATCTGCAGGGACATGTTCTCTAATTGCTCGCAATACTTCTTTAGAATTTTTAGCAGAAAAAGTAAACATACCATTTTTTTTAGTTCTTAAAGCAAAGCGTGGTATCCATTTTCCTTTAAACATCACAGAAGCTATAACTACATCCACTTCTTCCCATGGAATTTGGATATATTTTCTAACATCTCTATCATTAAAAAATTCAAATCCCTTATCACCTATCATTATCTTTCCATAATCAGATAATCCCATATAAGACGTACCTGCCATTGTTAAATCTACTTTTGTATTAATTGACTGAACCATAATTAAATTCAACTCCACTTTTTACATTATTGTATTTATTATATCAGAAAACACCTCGTAAATGCTTACAATAATGGAATTATTACTTATTTTTCATGATCCAACAAATATTTCTTTCTATCTATTCCTCCAGCATACCCCACTAAATCTCCTCTACTACCTATCACTCTGTGACATGGAACTATTACTAATAATTTATTTTTTGAAACTGCTCTTCCAATTGCTTGTGACGAAAGATTCTTTTCACCAAAAATTATTTTGCCTAATTCTTTATATGATATGGTAGATCCATAGGGTATTTTTAATAATTCATTCCATACTTTCAATTGAAATTCAGTCCCTTTAAATTTAATTGGTAGATCTTTAATTAATGGCTTATTTCCTTTAAAGTAGTCATCCAACCATTGTACTGTTTCTTCTAACACCACATTACCAATATTTTTTTCTTCATTTTCTTTCTCATCACTAAAATAACATTCTACTAAAGAATATCCATCAGATTTTAAAACTATATTTCCGATTGGTGAATCATAATTCATTTTATACATGCATATCACTCCTAAAAAAAGCAACACTAGTTGGCGATAAGATAGCTACCTATACTATCTTATTATCCGCTTAGTGTTGCTAAAACTATTATTATAAATAAACACCTATTTACTTAATTTTAATTACTGGCTTATGCTTCTTTTTTCTATCTATACTTAATTTATCAATTACCGGTTTATTATTTACTATAGTAACTTCTACTGTATCTTTTTTTATTGAAATCATAGGCTTACTCCTCTCTTTCATATAAAAAACTAGCTTACTAACTGTAAATATATAGTACTCAATAAATTAGACTATTTTATTAAGCAAATATTAAGAAATGATTAATTTTTCAATCCTACACTAATTTAAATAACATATATAAAAAAGATGAATAAGTCCACAAATGACTTATTCATCTTAAAGTTCACTAATACATTTCTAAATATTGATCTCTTTCCCACTGTGAAACTTCTTGACGATAAGCATCCCATTCTAAACGCTTTGCTTCTAAGAAGTTTTGATATAAATGTGGTCCCATAGCATCTTGAACAACCTTATCTGTCTTCAATGCCTTTAATGCATTATGCAATGTTGATGGTAAATCTTGAATGTTATTTGCCTCACGTTCTTCATCATCCATTGCATAAATATTTCTATCAACAGGAGCTGCTGGTTTAATTTTATTACGTAATCCATCTAAACCTGCTTCTAGTAATGCAGCTACTGCTAAATATGGATTAGCAGATGGATCTACTGAACGTAATTCTAAACGAGTTGAATTTCCTCTTGCAATTGGAACACGAACCAGTGGTGAACGATTATGTCCTGACCAAGCCACATAAACAGGAGCTTCATATCCAGGTACTAAACGTTTATAAGAATTTACAGTAGGATTCATAATAGCAGTAAAGTTACGTGCATGTTTTAATACGCCACCCAAGAAGTAGTATGCATCTTGTGATAACTGTTCTTCACCTTTAGTATCAAAGAATGCATTACCATCTTTATGGAACAATGACATATTCAAATGCATACCTGAACCGTTAATTCTATCTAATGGTTTTGGCATAAATGTTGCATGTAATCCATATTTACGTGCAACAGTCTTTACAACAAGTTTAAATGTTTGAATATTATCACATGCATGCAAAGCATCCGCATACTTAAAATCAACTTCATGTTGTCCAGGAGCTACTTCATGATGGGAAGCTTCTACATCAAATCCCATATTTTCCAACTCTAACACAATATCACGACGACAATTTTCACCTAAATCAACAGGAGCTAAATCGAAATAACTTCCCTTATCATTTAAGTGGATTGTTGGACGTCCAGTTTTTTCATCTAATTTGAATAAAAAGAATTCAGGTTCAGGCCCAATATTAAATTCCGTAAAGCCCATTTCCTTCATTTCATCAAGTACTCTAATTAAATTATTACGAGGATCTCCTAAAAATGGTGTGCGATCTGCATTATATACCTCACAAATTAAACGAGCAACTTTTCCATGTTCTCCACCCCATGGAAAAATCATCCATGTTGATAGATCTGGATATAACCACATATCACTTTCTTCAATACGTACAAAGCCATCAATGGATGAACCATCAAACATCATCTTATTATCTAAAACTTTATCTAACTGACTAATTGGAACTTCAACATTTTTAATTGTTCCATATAAATCAGTAAACATTAAACGTAAGAAACGTACATTTTCTTCCTTTGCAATGCGTCGAATGTCATCTTTTGTGTAGTCGAATTTTACCATCTTTTATTGCTCCTTGTCGGGTTGTTAATTTAAAGTGAACGGTTATTACGCAAAGAAAAATCATTATCTTTCATAAAACCACCAGCAGATACAAACTCATCACGTAAAATGCGTCGAACATCAGCATCTGTTAATGTATTATGTTTATCAGCTTTTTCTTGTTCTTTTTTAGCCTTTTCTTCATAAATATGCTTAATTCCCGCCATATTTATTCCTTCACCTAAAAAATCTTTAATTTCTAAAAGCTTATCTATGTCATTCAAGGAATACATTCGCCTATTTCCCGCATTACGTTCAGGTATAACCAATTCTTGTTCTTCATAGTATCTAATCTGGCGTGCAGTAAGATTTGTTAGTTTCATAACAGTTCCCATAGGTAAAACTGCAAGTGAACGTCTAAGCTCTTTTTCTCGCATAATCCAACCCTCCTTTAAATTACGTGTTAATGATATCAATAAGACAGACAAATGTCAATATCCCATGTAATATTTTCTTACACGATTTTTTTATTTATAAAATGTTTCTAGCACCGCTTTAGTTATAGCAATTTTTACATGTGCATAAGTTAATCCACCTTGAATATATAATGTATATGGTTCTCTTAAAGGACCATCACTTGATAATTCTATTGTGGACCCTTCTGTAAAACTTCCAGATGCCATAATAATTTTATCTTCATATCCATCCATATAACTTGGAACTGGTTCAACATATGCATTCATAGGAGAATTATGTTGTATTGCTGCACAAAATTTGACCATTGCATCAGGATTACCAAAATTAACCGTTTGAACCAAATCTGTCCTAGGCGCATCCCAGCTAGGTGATACATCCATTCCCATTTCTTCTAGTAATGCTGCTGTATAAATCGATCCTTTAATCGCCTCTCCTGTCACATTAGGAGCCAAGAAGAAACCTTCGTAAAAATCTCTCATAAATGGATATGTGGCACCTTCATTCTTTCCTGCTCCTGGAACAATGAGCCTTGCACCGCATCTATCAATAAGATCTTTATTCCCAACTAAAAATGCACCTGTTTTTGCAATTCCACCACCAGCATTTTTGTATAGGGAGCCAGCCATCAAATCAGCTCCATAAAATGTTGGTTCTTCAGTCTCTGTAAATTCTCCATAACAATTATCAATAAAAATTATCGCTTGAGGGGCATATTTTTTTACAAATTTTATCATCTCAGCTATTTCAGAAACAACGAAACTATCTCTTGAAGAATAACCTCGCGAACGTTGTATAGCTACCATTTTTATCGAAGAATCTTTTTGTAAATCTTCCTTCGCTCTTTTATAATCTACTTTTCCATTATCTAAAAGTGGTGTGTAAGAAAAATTAATTAGATGTTCTTCCAAAGTTCCTGGATTATCTCCAGCTACACCTATAACTTCTTGAATAGTATCATATGGCATTCCTGTTAAATAATGCAATGTATCATGTGGACGCAACACTCCAAAAAATGCAGTTGAAATGGCATGGGTACCAGATGTCAATTGCGGTCTAACCATAGCATCTTCAGTTTTAAAATAATCAGCAAACATAGCATCAAGTTTATCTCTACCTATGTCATCATAACCATATCCTGTTGAACCAACTAAGTCTTCCTCAGCAACATGATGCTTCCTAAATAACTCTAATACTCTTCGCTGATTATTTAATACTATTTCTGTTATATCCTCTAATTTTGAAGATATTTTCTCATCTACTATCTCTATTTTATTTTGTAAATCTTTAGGTAAATCTTCTGACCATTTACTCATTATCACTTCACTCCTTAATATTTATATCCAATCATCAATTAGTTTATATATTTTCTTTATATCTTCAGGGTTATTAACTAAATCAAACCAAACTACATTCATTTTATTCCTAAACCATGTCAATTGTCGTTTAGCATATCTACGTGAATTTCTTTTTACTAGTTCAATAGCTTCATCTTTAGATATTTCACCATCAAAATAAGGATAAAATTCTTTATAACCTATTCCTTTACCAGCAGGTAGTGTAGCTCCGCCTAAATCATATAGGTACTTTGCTTCCTCAATCAATCCAGTTTGAATCATTATATCTACTCTTTTATTAATTCTTTCATATAAGGTACTTCTTTGAGTATTCAATCCTATTAATAATGGCTCAAATTCCTCATTACTTTCATCATGTTGTTCAGAAAAAAGGCGTCCAGTTTGTTCAATAACCTCCAAAGCTCTTATCACTCTTCTAGAATTATTGATTGGAATTTTCCTAGCAGCTACTATATCTAATTTTGCTAGTTCTTCCCACAATCTTTCTTTTCCATTTTTTTCCATAAAAAGTTGCCACTTTTTTCTTCTTTCAATACTCAATTGATCAAAAGTATCTCCACCTAAACTATAACCATCTAAAAGTGCTTGCAAATAAAAGCCTGTCCCACCAACGATGATAGGTATATTATCATCATTAGCTATTTCTTTTATATCTTTACGGCAGTTATCTATAAAGTCAGCAACAGAAAATCTTTGCTGAACTTGTAAGATATCTATCATATAGTGCTTTATATCTTCCATTTCATCAGGTGTTATCTTTGCTGTTCCTATATCCAAATTTTTATAAACTTGCATTGAATCGCCTGAAATAATTTGTCCTTTATATTTCTTAGCAATATCAATTGATAAGGCTGTCTTTCCTACTGCTGTTGGGCCAACAATCACAATAACTTTTTGTGTCATACTATCTTCCCTTAATTATCTTTTTATAAAATTAGTATATCATTATTACTTAAATTATAACTATTTTCCTGGATATTTTTATCAATATCATTCATAATGTATATAGAACCACTTCGAAGGAGGTATTCAATATGAAAAAATTTAATTTAGGTTTCTTACTAGGTGTTACAACAACATTAGGCGCTTTAGCAGGTGCTGTTTTTACTTTTAAGAAGAATGTCGTTGAACCAATTGAAGAAAAAGAAGCTATTTTAGAAGAACATCGTCGTCGTGCTTTACGTAAGAGTCGTTCTGCACATCAAGGATAAAAAATAGTAATTGTCTTATATCAAAATAGCAGCAAGCTAGATTTATTAGCCTTGCTGCTATTTTTATTATTAATATTTGCTCTTCTTCTTTTTTCCATCCCAACGATCATAGCCTGATTTTAATATATATAAATCTCTAAAACCGTCTTTGTACAATTGAACAGCTGCTCTTGTAGCAATTGTTCTTCCAGTTTCGTATAAATATACTGGCATATCCTTACGGAGACTTGATTTATAGATTTTAAATTGGCTATATGGCATATTACGTGCTCCTAAAATATGTCCCGCATTAAAAGTATCAGGTTCACGCAAATCTATAACTTGAGCTTTTTTCATTCCCTTTTTAAACTCTTCATTATCAAGCATGGTAGATACTCTCTTTCCAGAAATGTAGGTATATAACTGCATTCCTAGAAGATAAGCTACTAATAAAATTAGAATAATGTTTACCCATGCCCATACAGAAATATCAGCCAAAAACATTGTACTAAGACCTCCTTAGCTGTAATTATTAAAAAATATTAACTACTTATTAAATTTTAAAGCTAGTGAAGCTGCACCTATAACTCCAGCTTCATTTCCTAATTCAGCAAGTTTTAAAGTAGTTGATTTTTTAACTGAAGGGAAGGCAAATTCTTTAAAGTAACTATCAACTTGATCTAATAAGAACTTACCCGCTGCAGAAACGCCACCACCAATTACAATATATGATGGATTGATAAGACTACCAATATTAGCACAAGCAAATCCTAGATAGTAGCAAACACGATCAACAACACGTTCAGCTAAAATATCGCCATCTTTCGCTAAATCAAATACTATCTTAGAACTAATATCTTGCCCATCATCTAACATTTTCTTTAAATCAGATTTTCCAGCAAACTCTTCAGCCATATCACGTGCAACACGTACAACACCTGTTGCAGAAGCATAAGTTTCCAAGCAACCATGATTTCCACAAGTACATAAATAGCCATTTGGCTGTACATTTATATGACCAATTTCACCACCAGCACCAGCTCCGTGAACCATTTCGCCATTAGTGATGACACCACCACCAACACCTGTACCTAATGTAACAAATGTTACTTCATCATCATTTTCTCCGGCACCTTTCCAGCGTTCACCCAATGCTGCTACATTAGCATCGTTATCTACAGCAAACTTCATACTGGTGCCTTTTTCAATTTCTTCTTTTAGATTTTGCTTTTCTTTCCAGTTCAAGTTAAATGCTGCTTCAACTGTACCATTTTCAATATCTACTGTTCCCGGTGTACCCATTCCGATTCCAACAAATTGTTCTGGTTTCATATCGTATAAATCTAAATGATGATTAATTGATTCAACAATATCAGGAACAATATGCTTACCATCATCTAAAATATTAGTTTCAACACTCCATTTTTGTTGAATTTCACCATCTAGTGTCAAGATAGCAAATTTAATTGTTGTACCGCCTAAATCAACGCCAATTAACTTTTTATTCATTCCTCATTCTCCTTAATAGTAAATTTTACAGGTGACTTAGCTCTTTTTTCTTCAACACCATGTTCTCGATTAAGAACTAACTTTGCTGATAAAAAAGTTTGCTTGTCAATTACTCCTGCTTTATATAAATGATCAAGTTCTAGAGCCATTAACTCAATGTCCCACATACGTTTACCAACATATACAAAAATACCAAAATTTTTTAATAATTGCTGTACATCATATAACGTTTTCATGCTCTATCACCTCAACATTTAATTATACTTGAATTGTACTTAACTTGTAAAACCAAAATTTAAGATTATCAAATTTATAAAAAGTAAAATCATAAAACTTACAATTCTTTTAACTTTAGGGACCCTACCTAAATTAGGGACACCAACGACATAACCTAAAAGAAAACCACTTACTAATCCACCTAAATGTCCTGTCAAATCCGAATTTCCAAACATACCAAAGAATATATTCAATATTACTAATAGAAAAAATTGACGAGACATAGTTTGTAAATATGGATTTCTTCTGAAAGATTCCCCCAACATCAAAAAAGAACCGAACATACCAAACAATGCTGTACTAGCACCTGCAGAAATACTACTAAAATTAAATGCAAAACTTGCTATATTCCCACAAATTCCACTTACCAAATAAATTATTAAGAACCTTGTCTTTCCAAAAATATTTTCTAATAAAGTTCCTAAAAAATATAAAGTTATCATATTGATAAGTAAATGTTGTAATCCTATATGAATAAACATAGGAGTTATCAAGCGCCAATACTGACCATTGATAATATAAGGGGAATACTTTGCTCCAAAACGCACTAAATTAGCAATATTTTCTGTTCCACCAAATAATGTCATTACTATATACATTACTATATTAAGAATAATTAACGTATAAGTGATACTAGGCTTATTTTTTAAATATTGCAACATAAACCGCACCTCTTTATATTCTTATTTGATTAGTAATGTAAATATCAAAACTATCAACATTCCACTGAGGTTCTTGGAAATATCTACTTCTATCAACAAGTGCTACCTTATTTCCACGATAATCACTTAAATACTTATCGTAAAATCCTCCACCGAATCCTAACCTTGCTCCATTTTCAGCAAATGCCAAGCCTGGAACAATGATTAAATCGATATTTTCTTTATTAACATAATTCTCACTTTCAGGTTCCAAAACACCAAATTTAGTTCTTACTATTTTGACATCAGGAGTTAATTCAACAAACTCCATCATTCTATTTGGCAAAGTCTTAGGTACTAAAACTTTTTTATTTTGTTGCTGAGCAGTTGAAATTATAGGAAAAGTATCTAACTCAAAATCTTCACTCAATGTAATTGCCACATTATCAGCTTTTTCCCACTCAGTAGTTTTAAATAACTCTTTATACAGATTTAGTTCATCTAACTTTTTTTCCCAAGTTTTACTTAATTTCTGTAATTTTTGAATTTGGTTTTTTCTAAATTCTTTCTTATTCATTGACATTGCATCACCTCATGTCATACATAAAGAAAAAAACAACAGGATTTTTTCCTGTTGTTATTTTGTTTCACGATGTAAAGTAACTTTGTGATCACGTGGGCAATATTTTTTCAATTCGATGCGATCAGGATTGTTACGTTTATTCTTGCTTGTAAGATATGTTTGTTCATGACATTCTGTACATTCTAAAGTAATATTTACACGCATGTTTTAAACCTCCAAACATGTTTTAGATTTCAAAAAGACATAACTTTATCTTCGACGTTTAATATAATACCATTTTTTCAAACCTATTTCCAGTTTTTTTTATTATTTGTTAAGGAAATTAACTTGACACTATTAACTCAAGTTAGACTATTCACTTAATTCTTTTTCTTTATATTCTAATATATTTTGATATGATTGAACTTTGACAACTAAATCATTATATACGACAGTTATCTTTGCTACATCTTTTTCATTATTAATAAGCTTTTCCTTTAATTCTTCAATCTTTTGATCAATTCCATTATATTCTTTTAAATCATCTAATATAGTCTGTATATTTTCTTGAATAGTTTCATAGTTTACTTTCAAAATATTTAATTGTTCACTATTTTCTAACTCTGATTTATTATATTTTTCTACTTGTTTTTTTTTCTGACTTAAATCAATTTTAATAGAATTCAATTCAATTTCAGTTGCAGTAATAGCTGCTTTGCTTGCTTCAAATTTATTTTCTTCTCTTCTTAGAAGCCCTTTATTCTTTATCCACTCTTCACGTACCAATTCTGATAAATTGTTTTTCCCTCTTAATCTATCTTGTAGTACACTAATATTTTTATTCAAGGAATCTATATTATCTTCCAATTTCGTAATTCCAGTCATATCAGGTCCCTTTTTGGCATTTTGTAACTCTTCTTTCAACGCCATTTTATTCTTATTTTCATTTTCCAATTGACTATTAAGATCACTTAATTTTATTAATTTTCCAGCTTGCTCAGCCTTTAATTCGTTGATCTTTGCTTCTATATTTTTCTTTCCAAAATCAGATATGACATATGAACCATTAGCTTTTATATTGTTATACGCGAATTCAAAGTGAATAGCTAAATTGTTATCGATTCCCACAGCCATATAGTGTGTACTATAGTCTTTGCTTTTATTTAAACCAAGCAATGTTTCTAAATGGCCAAAATTATTTTTAGTGTCATTAAATAGAAAATCAACTAATACTCTATAAATCACAGTCTTTAAATCAGCCATTGTCATTTCATTATCACTAAATTCATTAAAATACTCTTCACCATTAGCCAATTCTTCATCCTTGCTATCATAATCCTCAAAAACACTTGGAGTTTGGTTCCATAGATCTGACAAACCTTCAATATCATGACCTAAACCTAATTTATTACTTTTCTGACTGTAAAAAGTTTGCCAATTATCCTGATTATACCTATCTACCACTGCTTGTGTGAACTGTATAGAATCTGGAGTAACCTCTATTAACCTACTTCCCATCTTTTCTCGTAATGGATTTAATAGACTTACTACAAATGTTGAGATTTCTATTAATTCTTGCAGTGTAAGCTTTGTTACATCTGAAATTTTATTCTTATCATCAATTTCTGAAAAATTCAACTTCTTATTATTAAGTTCTAGGCCTGGAGATATTATATCTGCTACTTCTTCACGAGAAATTTTTCCATAATTAAAATTTTCAAAGAGCACTTGTGTGTAGTCTTGAGGTATCCTAATTTGCGGCAATAAGTCTATTTTATTTTTTTCTTTTTCTATTGCAATCGCTAATTTAGATAATATAGATTGTAATTCATTCCTTTGCTTTTGAACTGTATCTATATTTTCCAAATTCTTATCTATTTTTTTCTGTACTTCTTTGACTAACTCATCCGTAGTTGGTAACTTATCTTTTTCCTTTTCTAACTGCTTCTTCTTACTAGAAATATCATCCTTACACCGAGCTATATCTTTTTCTGTACTCTCTATTTCTTTTTTCTTACGCATCCAATCTTCATAAGAAATCTTTACTTTTCTATCAGCACGTTCTACATCTCTTTTTATTATTTCTGAACTATCTTTAGCATTAACTTGCTTTTTTTCGATGTTGCTAACTTCTTCTTTTACATCATTTAAATCTTCTTTAGCTTGAATCAACTTTTTGTGGTTATTATTCCACTGTAATTCCGTCTCGTGTAAAGATTTCTCTACTCTTTCTAGAGATTTTTTATTTCTCTCTAACTCTTCTTTTTGACTCTCTTCACCTTCATTTAAAATTTTTTCTTTTATATTAACTAACTTTGCATATTCATTTTGTAATGTTATTTGTAAATTTAATAAGTTATCTAACTCAGACTCTTTTTCATTTTTTAATTCTGTAAATTTAACTATATCTTTGTTTAAATTTTTGATTTCATCTTTTAAATTTTGTTGAGGTTTTTGGACCTTATCTTGTGCGTCTGCTATGTCGTTCTGTACTATTCCTTTATTGTCCATTACACATCCGCCTCTTTCTTCCCAGCAAACTAAAATATACTACCCTTATTATAATAAAAATATTGCTCTTAATATAGTTACTTTTTAATTTTTTATCATATTTAAAATATTTAATAAAAATACCAGTAAATTCCCACATTTACCAGTATTTATAGTTTATTTTTTTATATTCAACGTTTCACTATTTAAATCTAATCTAATAAAAATTTCACCTATTTTTTCAGCAAAATCTCCTATATATAGTATAGAATCTTTCATAAAGATATTTGATTCACTATATAACTGGTATAGTTTTCGATTTGTTCTTTCTCCCATATTTAAAGCTATTGCATATGGTAATAATTTTTCCCAAAAATTTTCATCACCAACATCATTCAATTCTAGCTTTTCTATATTGCGTAAACTTCGATATAAAATCTTTAATCTTCTCAGTTCTATAAATATTTCAGGTTCATATTTATAAACATTAATAAATATATATATCAAACTTATATCATTAACAATAAGGATTGTAGCTATAATTATCCCTAACCACTTAGATACAATAAAAAATAAAATTACTCCTGCTAGATTGAATAGTGTCCAGAATATTAACCATTTTTTAGTAAAATAACCTTTTAAATTACGTTTATGTTCCAGTTTAAATAGATTATCCACTTCTTCTTTAATTTTCCCTTGCCATTGCTTATAAGTTTCAGTAACTTCTGAAATCTTCATAAGATTGACAGTTTCTTCTATTTCAGATAACTTAATTTTATTGTCAGAAGTAAGATTACTAAATAATAATGTATTCAATCCATTATTTTCTATAAATTGTTCATCTTTAACTTGCAATTCGTAGTCATATATAGTCTGATAATTTTCAGTTCTTAGTGGATTTAATACTAGATCACCCTTATTTATTAAGTCTACTATATATGCTGCATAAACATTTCTGTTTGGCTTTCGTTTAGGAAATAAAATCGATCTAACATATTTAACCGATATGTTAGGAATATCAAATGAATATTTTGTAAACTTAAGATAATTTGATAAAACTAAATTTTTAGATAACACTCTCCAACTGAATATTCCCATAATTGTCATAACAATTAATAATATTGTTATAGAAATATACTTTCCAGTATATTTTAGTCTACTATTCCTCTTTACTTTATCACTATTTTTATATTCATATCTTGCAATACTACTTTCTGTTGGTATAGGGGTTTTAAACATATTGTTAGTATTATAAGCAAATAGATCTTTAGAACATATTAGTCTTAAATGTAAACTCTTATTTTCGGGAAGCCTATTCAACTTAAAATTCACTTTTCCATTTTTCTTACTAGTCGTTATTTTACCATCGGTTGTTCCTCTCACCCACGCTCGTAAAATTTGTGGATTTTTTTCAGGTAAATCAAATGTTATATCAATATTGCTAAACTTATGTCCCCAATTACTCAGTATATTCCAATTTAATTCTGCAATATTACTATTGCCATAATTTATAACCGCATTTGGTACATTATATGTTAGTTTGTATGTAACTCTCTCATTTTCAACTGGTTGATATATTCTTACTTTTACTTTAGTATTTGTTTCTGCTAAATCAGAAGTGACAAAATATTTACCAGCATTCATCTTGGCCTCTTTAGATATATCTGCATTAGTCCCTTTTTTTAATAAGACTTGCTTGTTATTTTTAATTTCATACACTTCCACATTATTAATCGTATCCACATCTTTTGGTAATGCTTGCGGAATAACTAATAAGTCATACTTACCATGAATATTATATTGTACACGTGTCGATACTCCTATAGAGCCATCATTCTTTAATTGAATATTAGAATTATAGTCTTCGATATCGTAGTGTCTTTTGTTAATATTTTTAATAACTAAAATTATACTCAATACTAATATTACTAATAAGCAATATTTCCAATTCTTTTTGAAAAGACTTATAACTTTTTTTTTCAAATTCGACACCCCTATCATAAGAATTATGACAAAGTTTCAACCTGTTGTCTACTTTAAAAAAAATATTTCTTAATAAAAAAGTCATTATGTTTCATAAAACACAATGACTTTTGATTAATTTGCTGGATTAAATCCATTAGGGTAACGTTTATTTAACGTTTCGATGTTTTCTTGCGCTACTTCATTAAAGGATATATCTGCCCATTCTGCAATTTGTGATAAATACCAAAGTACATCCCCAAGTTCATGTACTAATTTTTCTTTATCTAAATCTTTTCCTTTAAAAGTATACGCCTTAACTAAATCAACAACTTGTCCTGTTTCCCCAGCTAATCCTAATGCACAATTTGTAAGAACTTGCTCATTTCCATATAATGTTCGATTAGCCGCTTCTTGATATTCATTAAATTCCATAATATTCCTCACAATTATTAATTAACTTTGGTAATATCTTCAATCCAATCCCAAACTTCATCTTTACCTGTTTTATCAACAGCAGAGAATAAAATTAGTCTATCATTTTTTGTCAATTGTAGTTTTTTTCTAATTTGACTTTCACTTTTATTCCTTTTGCTTTTAGGAATTTTATCTATTTTCGTTCCTACAACTAATACAGGTATATTGTAATAATGCAAAAATTCTATCATTTGACAATCTAATTCTGAAGGTTCATGGCGAGCATCTACTAAACTGATAGCTCCCTTTAGCTCTTGTCGAGTAGAAAAATATGTTTCTATCATTCTAGCCCATTTTTCTCTTTCTTTTTGTGAAACTTTAGCATATCCGTAACCTGGTACATCAACGAAATATAATAAATCCTCGATATTGTAAAAATTCAGAGTTTGCGTTTTTCCGGGTTGACTTGACGTACGGGCATAATTTCTTCTATTAATTAATGTGTTAATTAATGAAGACTTTCCAACATTGGATCGACCAGCAAGTGCTACTTCTGGCAATTTAGCATCTGGATATTGTTCTGGTCTTACGGCACTAATTGTTAAATTGACATTATGTACTTGCATTAAATAATACCACCTTGATCTAAATTATAATAATAAATAAGGAAGTGACTGACTTACATCTACTCACTCCCTCAAAACCTAATTACTTCTTACCATAATTATTCTTCATTGCATTCATCATTTGATGCAATTTCTTTTCAGATGGTTTTTGTCCCATTTGAATCATCATAGTACGCATCATTTGTTCATTAATAGGTGGATTCTTCTTTAAATAGTCTTCCATATACTTTCGAGCAGCAAAAAAGCCACCAACAAATCCTAGCACAGCAACAATAATGACAATAAGCACCCAAATACCTGTACTCATTTATAAGTTCTCCTTCCTCTAATAAGATTAACCTATCTAATAATTTAAAAAATTAATCTTACTTTTTAACGCTTATTATATTATATCATTTGTAATATTACCTATCAACGCTTACACTAAGATAAATTAATCATCTCTTAGACCACGTTCTCTTTGAATCTTTTTTACCTTTTCAGGTGTTACTTCTTTACCATTTTTATCATATACTTGTAGCATTTCAATATGGCTTCTAAAATTTTCTCTAAATAAAGAAAGATAGGTTTCTCGTAATTCTTTTTGTTCGGCTAACTCTTCAGATGTTAGGCCTTCTTCTTTTTTCTTTTTAGAAAGTTCATTTATTCTATCTATTAACTCTTGTGGAATTCCTTTATTATCAGCCAATCGTCTCACTCCTTTGTGATTTACTCTATTTGACATATTATCAAAAAGCTTACAAAAAGACAAGTTATAAACACGAACGTTAGTTTGACGCTCTTAATAATTCTATGCTATAATTAGATTATTATATTAATATTGGAGTGTCTAGAATGACAAAATCAGAGAAACGTCAACATGATATTCTTCGTTATATATTTTCACATGTATCTGATAGTGGCTATCCACCTACTGTTCGTGAAATTTGTAACGCTGTTGGTTTATCATCTACTTCAACCGTTCATGGACATCTTTCTAAGCTTGAAAGTAAGGGCCTCATTAAACGCGATCCTACTAAACCTCGCGCCATTGAAATTACTTTAGCAGGCTTAGAAATGTTGGATGAGTTACCTAACAAAACTCAAATTCCCATTGTAGGTACTGTTACTGCTGGTGAACCTATTTTAGCAGTCGAAGAAAATAGAGATTATTTTCCTCTGCCACCTCACTTTGAATCTGCTGATGATCTTTTCATGTTATCTATTCGCGGCGAGAGTATGATAAATGCTGGTATCTTAGATGGTGATCAAGTTATTGTTCGTAAGCAATCTTCTGCGAATAATGGAGAAATAGTTATTGCTATGACTGAAGAAAATGAAGCAACTTGCAAGCGTTTCTTCAAAGAAGATGGATATTACCGATTACAACCCGAAAATGATACAATGGATCCTATTATCTTAGAAAATGTAACTATTTTAGGAAAAGTTGTTGGACTATATCGTGATCTTATTTAAAAAGCTAGGATGTATTGTTTTTATACCAATATATGGTGTTACACAATACCAAGCCCTAGCTTTTTATTTTGACATTTTAATTAATTCTTCTGCATGTTTCAACGTTAATTCTGTAATTTCAGATCCAGATAACATTCTTGCTATCTCTCTAATTTTTTGTTTTTCATCTAATTCTTCTAATGAAGTTTCTGTTCTACCATCGTTAACAGATTTTGAAATATAATAATGATTGTCTGCAATTGCTGCAACTTGCGGTAAGTGAGTAATGCATAAAACTTGTGAATTATTTGAAATTTGGCTTATTTTTTCAGCAATCGCTTGAGCTACACGACCGCTAACACCAGTATCAACCTCATCAAAGATAATACTTGTGACACCCATCTTTTGAGAAAAAATTGTTTTTAAAGCTAACATTATTCGTGAAAGTTCACCACCTGAAGCTATCTTAGCTAATGGTCCCATTTCTTCACCTGGATTAGTTTGAATATAAAATTCAACTTTATCAATACCTTTAGAATACAATTTAGAATTATTTAAAAATTTAACTTCAAATACGGCTTTGTCCATATATAATGCACTTAATTGTTCATGAATCATTTTTTCTAATTTTTTAGCGCTTTTCTTCCGCTGTTTCGAAAGTTTTATTGCCAATTCTTTTACTTTTTCTAATGCCTCAGATAATTGTCTCTCTTGCTTTTCTGAATTTTGTTCCGCATTCTCCATTTCTCTTAATTCTTTTACAATTCTACTATGATAATGCAAAATATCCTCTATCGTATCACCATATTTTCTTTTCAATTGATGAATCAACTCTAGTCTTTCCTCTATTTCGTTTAACCTTTCTCCATTCCACTCCATCGAATCAAGTTCATCTGAAATATCACGAGCGATATCTTCTAGACTATAAAAAGCATCTGAAATTTTAGTATTGATCTCTTGAAGATTTTCTGATAAATCTGAAACATCGCTTAACTCATTCATTGCATTTCCTAAATTTCCAACTACATCTATTTTTTCACCAGATAAAATTTGATAACTCAATTCTAAAGCATCATGTATTGCTTGAAAATTATCCAATTTATTTTTTTCTTCTACTAGTTCATCTTCTTCATTAATTTTTAAACCAGCTTCTCCAATTTCTTTGACTTGGAAATTTAGCATATCTAGTCTTTGGGCCCAGGCCTTCTCATCAGCTTCTTTTTTTTCCATTGATAATTTTAGCTTACGATAATTTTGATACACAACTTGATATTGATTTCTTAATTCAGATGTTTTTTTATCATATTCATCTAACAAATCTATATGATTTTCTGGCTTCATCAATTCTTGGTGCTCATTCTGCCCATGAATATCTATTAATGTTTCTCCTACCTTTCGTAAAGTTGCTAAATTTACCATCATTCCATTGATGCGACAAATATTTCTTCCGCCTCGATATAAATCTCTTTGCAAGATTATTTGTCCATCTTCAGAATCTATTCCGTATTCTTCCAAAATGTTGTAAGTATTAGCTTCTCTAGGTAATGTAAATAACCCCTGAATAACAGCTTTTTTCTCACCCTTACGAATAAATTCAGTAGAACCTCTGCCTCCTGCTAGTAAGCCCAGAGCATCAATAATAATTGATTTACCAGCACCTGTCTCACCCGTCAATACTGTCATCTTAGGTTGAAATGATATTTGTATTTCATCTATAATGGCGAAATCCTTTATTGATAATTCTTGTAACATATAATCACCCTATATTTATCAGATTTAACAACTTATTCTCCATTTTTATTGCATCTTCTTCTGAGTAAGCAAATATCATGACTGTAGCATCATCTCCTAAAGTCGCAAAAACTTCCGGATATTTTGCTTGTTCAATCAGATTAGCAACTGCAGGTCCACTACCAGGTAAAACTTTAAATACACATAGTTCTCTATTTTGTGCTGAAGAAACATATGATTCACTTAATGTATCACTCAATTTCTTTTCTACATTAATTTCTTTTAGCGTAGGCATACTATACCTATAACTACCAGTTTGTGTTGGCAATTTAACTAGTTGCATTTCTTTTACATCGCGAGAAATAGTTGCTTGCGTTACATTTATTCCACGAGCATTTAACTTTTCTACAATATCTTCTTGCTTATATATAACATTTTCTTGGAGGATTTCCTTGATAAGTTTCTGTCTGACTTGCTTTCTCATTCAGTTCATCCCTCTCTCATATAATTATGCTTTCTTTTTAATATCTAATGTAGCATGAGCTTGTTTCACAATTAACTCAGGATTTACACTAGGCGAAATATTTCCAACACTTTCCTTAGATACCAGATGAACTAAAAATTCAATATTTCCTTCCCCACCAGTGATAGGTGAAAAATCTAATTCAACAACATCGTAATTTTCTTCAGCTGCAAAACTTATGATTTTATTTAGTACTTCTAGATGAACCTTTGGATCTCTTACAATTCCATGTTTTCCAACTTTTTCTTTTCCAGCTTCAAATTGGGGCTTAATTAAAGCTATTACATCACCATTATTTTGAATAATCTCATGTAAAGTTGGTAATATTAACTGTAAAGAAATAAAAGAAACATCTATTGTAGCTAAATCTGGTTGTCCTTTAGTAAAATCTTCTAATTTACTGTATCTGAAATTTGTATTCTCCATAACAACAACTCTGTCATCTTGACGCAACTTCCAAGCTAATTGATTAGTTCCTACATCTAAAGCATAGCTTAATTTGGCCCCTTTTTGTAGAGCTACATCTGTAAATCCTCCAGTAGACGATCCTATATCTAACATAGTTTTATTTTTTGCATCAACTTTAAATACCTTAAGTGCTTTTTCAAGTTTTAAACCGCCTCTACTTACATAAGGCATTTTTGTCCCCTTAAAATGTAACTCAGTATCTACAGAAATTTTCATTCCGGGTTTATCTAATCTTTCTTCGTTCTCTCCTAAAATTTCGCCAGCCATTACAGCCCTTTTAGCTTGTTCTCTTGTAGAAAATAATCCCTGTTTAACTAATAGTACATCTACACGTTCTTTTTTCATAATTACTTCCTTACTTTAAAATAATCTAACAATTGCTCAAATAGGTCTATTGCAATATCATTATTCGCCATTTCTTTTAATAAATTCTCAGTATTATTTAAAACTTCAACTAAAGCTTCCTTGGTCCCCTGTACTCCTAAAAGAATTGGATAAGTATTTTTATTTTCTATCTCATCTTTATGAACATTTTTGCCTAATGATTTAGCATCACCAATCACATCTAATAAGTCATCATAAATTTGAAATGCTAAGCCAAAATTCTCACCATATTTTCTTAGTAACTCTAATTGCTTATCAGAAGCATCACTCAAAATTCCTCCAGCAATACAAGCATATCTTAACAATGCACCTGTCTTACCAGCATGAAGATGTTTCAATTCTTCCAAATTGTATTTTTTATTTTCTCCTAAAATATCATCAGTTTGACCCCTTACCATCCCTTGTGGCCCAGCAGCCAAAGCTAATTGTGAGATTAATTTTATTTTTTTATCATTATCAATATCAGTAAGAGCTAACCATTCAAATGAAGTTGTTAACAAACCATCTCCTGCTAAAACTGCTATTGCTTGCCCAAATTTTTTATGGCTAGTTGGCTTTCCTCTTCTTAATTCATCATTATCCATTTCTGGTAAATCATCATGAATTAATGAGTAAGTATGCAGAAGTTCCAAACTACCTGCTACTTGATAATCACTTTTTGAAATTTTCTTACCTAAAGAATACGCTGAAATTAATACCAATAAAGGCCTTATTCTTTTTCCACCAGCATCAACTGAATACCTCATAGCTTCTTTCAAAATTTGATTACTATTCAAAGAATTTAAATAAAGATCCATCTCATTCTCTAATTTTGGGAGTGAGATTTTTTCAAATTCCGTTAAATTACTAATCCTCATTTTCTCTTTCAAATAATTGTTCATCTCCATTATCATCTATTACTTTAGTCAATGTTTCTTCTGCTTGTAGAAGTGTATTTTGTAATTTTTTACTCAAATCTATCCCTTGTTTAAATTTTTCAACTGCTTCTTCTAATGGAATGTCTCCTTGCTCAAGTTTTTTTACTATTTCTTCAAGGTTCTTCATATCTTGTTCAAAAGTTACTTTTTCTACCATTATTCTTTTTCCTCTCTAATTTTTGTTATTCTAGCTTCAGCACTACCACTTTCAAAATAAAGTGTTACGTCATCGTTTGGTTGTAATGATTTAACATTTCTTACTGTTTTACCATCTTTTAAAATATAACTATATCCTCTATTCATAACTTTTAATGGACTCAACATATCTAAAGATGATATTAATTTTTCTAATTTATAACTTTTGTCATTAAAAACGCCTAACATCCCTAGATGCATTTTTTCTAATAACTGTTGTAAATTATTTTTTTCATCTTTAATTCTAATGTTTGGATTATTATATTGTAAATTACTTTCTAATAACTGTAATTGTTTTTTATTTTGATAAACTAAATTTTTAAAAGCTTGATTTTTTCTATTAATCAATGAATCTAAATTTTGCACATATCCTGTATATAATCTATCTGGTTGTTGTAAAATATATGAACTGCATACCTTATCTAAAATTTGTTGATAACTGGATACTTTATTTTTTAGAACTTGTATTATTCTTAAACGATACTGCTTAATCTTCACTATTTCTTCGCTCAATACAGGTGTTGCTAATTCGGCAGCTGCTGTAGGTGTAGCAGCTCTAACATCTGCTACTAAATCTGCAATTGTTGTATCAGTTTCATGACCTACAGAAGATATAACTGGGATCTTGCTATCACTAATTGCCCTAGCGACCTTTTCTTCATTAAAAGGCCATAAATCCTCTATTGATCCTCCACCTCTACCAATAATTATTGTATCAAAATTTCCATCTTCGTTTACTTGTTTTAATCTTCCAACTAAAGAATCAGCAGCATCATCCCCTTGAACAACTGCTGGGAATAAAACTAATTGTGCAATTGGATAGCGTCTACGTGTTGTAGTAATAATATCCCTAATAACTGCACCAGATGGGCTGGTAATAACAGCAATTCTTTTGGGATATTTAACCAAAGGCTTCTTTAATTCTTCATTAAACAATCCTTCTATTCGTAATTTTTTTACTAATTGTTCATATGCTTGATATAATGCCCCTACTCCATCAGGTTGCATTGTATCAATAATTATTTGATATCTTCCGGATTTTTCATATAAATCAACTCTCCCAGAGACCAGAACTTTCATTCCTTCCTCTGGTTCAAACTTTATTTTTGAAAAGGCACTTTGGAACATCATTACACTTATCACAGCATTATCATCTTTTAAACTAAAGTACTGATGTGTAGCTCTACGTCTAAAATTAGATATTTCACCTGTTAAATATACCCTTCTTAAATAAGGATCACGAGTAAATTTAGTATGCAAATATTTTGTCAGAGCACTTACCGTTAAATATTCTTTACTCACCAGCAACACTTCTTTCTGCTAATTCTACTGTTTGTTTCATCAACATTGCAATTGTCATTGGCCCTACACCACCAGGAACTGGGGTTATATAGCTGGCTACTTTGCTCACACTTTCCATATTAACATCGCCAACTAATTTTCCATCATTATTTCTGTTCATACCCACGTCTATCACAACAGCTCCTTTCTTTACATAATTTTCATCTATAAACTCACCTTTACCAATAGCAACAATCAAAATATCAGCTTGCTTTGTCACTTCAGCTAAATTCTTAGTCTTACTATGTGCTATTGTCACAGTAGCATCACTATTTACCAGCAATGCAGCCATTGGTCTACCTACAATATTACTTCTGCCGACAATTACAACTCTTTTTCCTGAAACAGGAATATCATATTCCTTGAAAAATTCCATAATTCCTCTTGGGGTACAAGGTAATGGTCCAGGTATATTCATAAATAGTTTTCCGATATTTAAAGGATGAAATCCATCTACATCTTTTTCGGGTATAATTCTATGGGTTACTTTATTTTCATTTATATGTTTTGGTAACGGCAATTGCACTAAAATACCATGAACAGTTCTGTCACTATTTAATTCATCAATTAACCTAATTAATTCATCTTCTTCAACATTTTCAGGCAATCTAATATCTACAGCCTCTATACCTAACGCATGTGCAGTCCTTCTTTTATTTCTTACGTAAACTTGACTAGCAGGATCTTCACCTACTAAGATTACTACTAATTTTGGAGTTATCCCTTCTTGTTTTAATAAGCTAACTTTTTTAGATACGTCAGTTCTTATTTTTTTAGATAACATTCGCCCATCTAATATTGTTGCTACCATAAAAATTCTCCCTTTAAACATTAATTCATAAAATAAATTTTACCATAAATGATCTATCTAATGCGCACGTTCTCAAAATAATTAAAAAAACTAATTATATAATCAAAAATACAGCTATATCAGTGATATAACTGTATTTCATTTTTATATTAAGTTTTGTAAAATAGCATTTACAAATTTATATGACTTATCATCACTGAATTCCTTTGCCAATTCAACAGCTTCATTAACAGCAATTTTACTAGCAACATCACTATACTTAATTTCAAATATAGCTATTCTCAAGATAATCAAATCAGTTTTATTAAGTCGACCAATATTCCAATTTTTTCTCAAATATTTAGTAATTTCCATATCAATTTCACTTTGATGATCTAGAACACCATCTACAAGTTCGTTTAAATATGATAAATCAGAATCATTGTTATCTTCATCTAGTAATTCTCGATAAATGTCTTCACTATTTGCATCTGGATTACTTCCTAATGCAAACAAAGTTTGAAATGCTATTTTTCTAATATCGTGTCTACTCAAGCTCATTATTCGTCACCATTTTCTTCAAATAGGTTGTTAGGATCAACTGTAGGTTCTTCTTTTTCTGGAACCATACCTTGAATATGAACATTAACTGCCGCTAATTCTATCCCAGTCATAAACAATACTTGTTGTCGTACTTTTTCTTGAATTTCATTAGCTACTTTAGGAACAGAGACACCGTAATTAAGGAAAGTATATACATCAACAGCTAAATCTGTATCTGTATTACTTAGTTTTACACCTTTACCACGATTTTGACGACCAAGAAGTGCAGAAATATTATTAGCCAATGATCCTCTCATTGAATAAACTCCATCAACCTTAGCAGCTGCAATTCCAATAATAATTTCCAAAACTTCAGGTGCCATCTCTATTCTACCTAAATCATTTGTTTCTTCGTTTTTTAAGACGATATTATCTGCCATTAAAAACACCTCTTAACTAAGCACGTGAAATGTAAGTACCGTCACTTGTATTAATAGTTAAAACGTCTCCTTCACTAACAAAGAAAGGAACTTGTACTACTAAGCCAGTTTCCATTGTAGCTGGTTTAGAACCACCTGAAGATGTATCACCTTTGATGCCAGGTTCTGTTTCTTTAACTTCCAAGTCAACTGTATTAGGTAATTCAACACCTAATGTTTCTGTACCAAACATGATGATACTTACTACCATGTTTTCTTTCATATATTTAAGTTCTTCTTCGATTTGTGAACCTGGTAATTCAAGCTGTTCGTAAGTATTTGTATCCATAAATACATAGTTATCACCATCAGCATATAGATATTGCATCTTTTTACGATCTATTTGTGCTTGATTTACTTTTTCACCCGCACGGAATGTTTTTTCTTGTACAGCACCTGTACGTAAATTCTTTAATTTAGAACGTACAAATGCAGAACCCTTACCTGGCTTAACATGTTGAAATTCAACAACACGCCATAGTTCACCATCTACTTCAATAGTTAAACCATTTTTAAATTCGTTAACTGAAATCATTGTTTATCCTCCTAAAATTATGTTAGCGAAATACATTAAATAAAAGACATAAGTATTCCCATCAATTAGCTACCTATAAATAGTATCAAGAATGAATACTCTTTTGCAAGCTTATTTCAAATTATTCTTAGTTTTATTGATTAAAATAATCTTCTATCTCTTCTGGACTTATCCCTAATTCTACCAAGCCAAATTTTATTAACATATGCCACGCATGTACAAATTCTGTACTTTGATGACTAAAATAGCACTTATTTATCTGTTGTTGAATAATTAAATAAACACTATTATATGATTTACTATGCCATTTAGACTTAAAATTTGATATTTGTTCTTCATTTAATAATAATAGGTAGAGCCATTTCTTTTCATTAGCAATACTTATAAAATATACCATTGTCTCACAAAAATATTCTATAAGTTCTTTTCTATTCTCATTACGAACATTCTCCATTATCTTTGCCAAATAAATATTTAAACCTACATAGAGTCCAGCTACTCTTTCTTCTGGATTTAAAACTTTTGTTGGTAAAAACAACTTAATTTCTCTTCCTCTAACTTTTTTAGCTATTTCATTAATATCCATATAAATTAGACCCTCAGCAAAAATTTATAATTAGAAATATAAAGGATTAGATTGTATTTCTAAACTACTTAAATTATCTAAGTACCATGTACGAATGAAATCATATTGGAACAGTAAATCAAACCAAGATACTTTATGATCATCATCTGTAACAACTAATCCCCACTTATTTAATGTAGCACTACTATCTTCTATTGATTTATCATAAATTGTAACTTCAACACCATTATCCAGTTTCAAAATAGCTTCATTATGCAAGCCTGTTACTAACATAAAGTTTTCTCTCGCAGCTTGAATAAATAATTTATCTAGAGCTGCTTGAGGAATACCTGTATTACCAAATTGATAGAATGTACTATTGGAAGGATCCATAATGTTAAAGTCCACATCAAATCCATAATCTTTTTTGAAATATTCTCCTAAAGCCATTAAATACATCTCAAACTTCTTCACAGTTTCATAATTGTATGTCTTGCTATAATCAACAACTAATAAGTTAGTGATAGCTCTACTATTGAAATGTAAAATTCTTCTTTGGAAGTTAAGATAGAACAAAATTTCACCTGTATTTTTTTCAGTATAGTAAGCCCCACCTTCTTCTGTATTATCTATTCTAAAAGTGAAGTAGCCATTTTGATTTATCCCTGGAAATTCATGATACAATTCATCATTTCTATCGGATGACTGTAGTATAACCTGTTCGTTTTGATGTAACTGTAATAATCTATTTAAAAAGATCAAATAATAATCAGATTGACTATATTGTTGAGGAAAAACTAAATAAGCCGTATCTAGTTGAAATAAAGTCAGTTCCATTGCAGCTCTTAATAAATTTTGGGAATCCGTAGTTTCTATAAGTTCATCCAATAACTCTGTGAACTTCAATCCATTATGTAAACTATCTTTTAGTTGATTGTTATATGAAAGAAGTCTTCCTTTAGTACTTAAAGAGTGTACATCTTCCTCACTATTTTCATAGTTATTAGGGTAAAAGGTAACAGTACCATTGCTATTATTTTTTTCCATACTAATCTACTCTCCCTTTTCTTGCAATTAAATCAGCAATATAATCACGATATAGAGAATTATTATGGTCAATAAAGTTTTCAAATGTACCAAACTTTGTAATAATACTTTGCTTTTCATAGCCTAATAATGTATCTTCTTTCGATAAATTCAAAACTTTTTCTTCATTTTCACGAATTTTTTGATACGCATTATTTGCTGCTTCATCTAAATCAGTTAGTTTTGATAACTCCGACATTAACTTTTGTCTTTGTTCCTTTTGTTTAGATTGCTCCCAGAAACTTACTTTTTCCTGAGATTGTCTCTTCAATTCTTTTCTTATTTCATCTTTACGTTGATCACGACTATCTTGTCCGTCTATTAACTCTTGTAAAGAATCTGTCTCTTCAGAAATTTTATTAATTTCATCTGTATTATATCTTTTATTCTCTACTTCTAATTCAAATGCTCGAGATAACTTTTCGTATTCTTCAGCATTAAATTTGAACTCGACATTCAATACATCTAATTCACCAAATAAGCGTCGTCCCCACCAATTTCCAAAATAAAATTGAAAACGCCCTACACCTATCTCTTCAAAATAAAAGAAAGGATACATTTCACGTAAATAAGTAATTAACTTTTTACTCAAAAAAGCACTTATTTTATCATGAACATCTAAAATTAAACTTTCATTTTCTATATCTGCTACGCTATGTTTTGCTTTTAAAATTTCTTTGGAGTAGCGTTGACCGTCTATTAATTGATAAACTAATCGGTCGTCTTGCTCGTCAATAGCATCGTTTAAGACCTTTAAATATTCTATTTTGCTTATCAATGAGTTAGATAACTCTTTTGTCGCATAGTCATGGTCTGATAAATTAAATTGGTTTGAATCCGCCATTTGAACTCTCCTTAATAATCATTAATTTTTAAATAAAACTATAATCTTATTTTACCAAATATTCCTTTAGTTCTAAAGCTTGACATAATTAAGATTAGAATAAAAATTATTTAAATTCTATTTTTATATTGTCTTTGATTTTCCTTTATGCCTGTTAAAACAAATTGAGCATCATCCATATCTAAATCTAATTCACTATTATTTTCATAATGTAAGCTCCTTAAATAAATTTTTTCGTACTCTTCGACAGAAATACGTGTTCTTTTTTGTAGAAACTCATTTGTTGTATTCATTAAATATTTACGATAGTCCTTTCTCAAAAGCATAGCAAAGAATTCTCCCTGTGCTCCAGAACCATAACTAAATAGACCTAATCTGTCACCAGATTTTAAATCATCATTGTTTTCTAATAATGATAATAGGCTTAAATATAAGGAACCCGTATACAAATTGCCTACTTGTCGATTGTACAAGCGTGAATCTTCAAATCTATGAGCTAATTTAGCTGATACTTTAGCATCTGCATCTTTTTGTGCTTCTCGTAATGCTTTTAATCCCATTTTAGTATATGGCAAATGAAATAAAAGAGCTTCAAAATTATCAATAGTAAATCCAGTCTTATCTTTATAATTACTATAAACATTATTAAAAAAGTCTAAATATACGTTTGATGAATATTTTCCATCAACTAAAGCCTCGCTATGTCCAAGAGGTCTCCAAAAGTCCATTATATTACGTGATAGATATGTTGAACCTCCTTCGAATGACAATAATTTAGGATTAGCACTAACTAACATTGCAACTGCTCCACCACCTTGTGTTACTTCACCAGGAGTATTCAATCCGTATTTAGCAATATCTGCACCTATAATTAACGCTTTACTATCAGGATTTAATGCAACTTGTGCTTTAGCCATTTGTAACGCAGCTGTCGCACCATAACATGCTTGTTTTATTTCAAAAGTTCTAATATCATCTCTTAAGCCTAACAAATCAGCAATATAAGCAGCTGCTGATTTAGAATTATCTATTCCTGATTCTGTCCCTACAATTACCAAATCAATGCTTTCTTTATCTTCATCCGTGAGTATAGATTCTGCAGCATTCGCACCCATTGTAACTATATCTTGAGTAGGTGGGATTACTGCCATTTTACTTTGACCTATACCTATAAGATATTTATCTGGATCTTCATTTCTAGTAATTGCTAGTTCAGTCATGTCTACGTATAAATTAGAAGTAAAAAAATTAATTTTATCAATTCCTATATCCATCAATATACACTCTACTTTCAATTAGTTATCTAACTTATGTTATCACGTTTTTAAAGGTTATTAAACGTTCAGTCTTATTTTTTAGTATAATGATAACAGGTGGTGATAAGTTTGAAAAATTATAAGATTATTGTTTTCGGTATCGTCCAGGGTGTTGGATTCCGTTATACAACTAAAGCTATCGCTGATAATATGGGTATTAAAGGAATCGTACGTAACCAAAACGATGGAACTGTTTATATTGAAGCACAAGGAAATAGTTTATTACTATCACAATTCATATCTGCTATAAAAGCTCCCAAAAATCCATTTGCTAAAGTTGCAAAAATTGAAGTTTCAGAAATTCCTGTAAAAAAATATAATGATTTTTCTGTAATTTATTAGTCGTCTAGACAAGCGTTACATTATATACGCTTGTTTATTTTTATATTGAAAAAAAACGTTTAATCAAGTATAGTATTCTACAGAATAAATATGAAAGGAATTATCAATGACTAAAAATAAAAAAAAATATATATTACTATCTTCACTTCTCACAGCAACACTTTTATTAAGTGGCTGTGTACGAAGAACAAGTGATGGAAAACCATATGGAATTGTTTATGAAAAACTAGCTATTCCAACTCAACACTTACTGGAATGGTTATCTGGTGTTTTAGGTGGTAGTTATGGTTGGTCAATTATTGTTATCACTTTTATCGTTCGATTAGTAATGATGCCTATTATGATTAATCAATCTAAAAAAGCAACAATTCAACAAGAAAAAATCGCAATGATTAGACCACAACTTGCTAAAATTCAAGAACAGCAAAAAAATGCTAAGACTCCTGAAGAAAGAAATGCTGCTAGTCAAGCTATGATGAAACTTTACCAAGAAAATAATATTTCTATGGTTGGTGGAATTGGTTGTCTTCCATTGCTTATACAAATGCCTATCTTTGCTGCTTTATATGCGGCAATACAATATTCTCCTGAGTTATCTAAAACAACTTTTATGGGGATCAACTTAGGTCATAGAAGTTTTACTTTTGTTGTACTAACATTTGTTATTTATGCTTTACAAGGTTGGTTATCTACATTAGGACTACCTGAAGAACAAAAAAAGCAAATGCAATCAATGATTATTGTATCTCCAGTAATGCTAACCGGAATGACATACATTTCCCCTGCTGGTTTAGGATTATATTTCTTTATTGGTGGTATTTTTGCTTGCATCCAAACTCTAATTATTAATTTCATGCGTCCTAGAATTCGTAAGGATATTAAAAAAGAGCTGAAAAATAAACCAATTAAAGAAGTTACCGTTGAATCACCTGCAAAGAAAACTGATGATGAAAAGAAAGTAACCTCAGTTTCTAACGATATGCATGAAAAAAATCGCAAGAGAAACGCTGGTAAGCAAAATCGTAAGAAATGATCAAATATAACTTTTTATATCGAGACTAGAAAAAGCCGCTAGAAATCGCGTTACTAAAAACGTTGATTCCTAGCGGCTTTTAATATAAATATTTTCTAAAATTCATCTAAAAATATGGTTTTCCCCTAGCCTCTTTTTTAACCAATTTCATTCTTAAAGCTATATAAAAAATAAGAAGTATGACTTACTTGCCATACTTCCTATTTTTTATTATCTAAGTCTACCAATGGTAAAGAAATTCTAAATAAGGAACCCTGTCCTTCGACACTCTCAACAGACATAGATCCATGATAGCCTTCAACTAACTTTCTAGCAATTGACAATCCAAGTCCATTACCACCTTTATCTCGGCTACGTGCCTTGTCAACTCGATAAAACCTATCAAAAATCTTATCTATATTTTCCTGTGAAATTCCAACCCCAAAATCTTGAACAACAAATTCAACTAACTTACTATTCTTTGAAATTGACATATGAACTTCTTTTCTATCTTGAGAATACTTTACTGCATTATCCATTAGAATAATTAACACTTGTTCCAAATGATTCCTATAAATTTTTACTGGTGTATTATTTTTTAAATCATTGTCCAAAACAAACGTAAAATCTGGATGTATCATCTTAAAATTATTGAATACTTGTAATCCTACTTCTCTTGCATCGCTAACTTCATTACCAAATTGCAACTCTACTTGTTCTGCTCTCGATAAATCTAACATTTCTTGAACTAAACTTTTCATTCTTGTTATTTCCTGTAATGATGCTGAAATAGATTCTTCCAATATCTGTGGATCATCCTTGCCCCATCTACTTAATAAGTCCAAATGTCCTTGAATAATTGCCACAGGTGTCCTCAATTCATGCGATACATCTTCTACAAATTGTTGTTGTTGTTGAATGTATCTTTCCATTCTATCAAGCATATCATTAAATAAAT
Source organism: Ligilactobacillus sp. MP3 (assembly GCF_024436335.1). Taxonomy (NCBI): domain Bacteria; kingdom Bacillati; phylum Bacillota; class Bacilli; order Lactobacillales; family Lactobacillaceae; genus Ligilactobacillus; species Ligilactobacillus sp. MP3. The sequence continues at coordinate 86,546 of NZ_JANFQI010000002.1, read as the reverse complement.
TACTTAATTCTGATAGTTCATCATTTTGATTTAAAATCGGAACTCTAACGTTAGCTAAGGAGTCTCTTTCATCATCTGTATTTATTTTACCAATAGTTTCATTTATAAGTTCTATTGGCCTTAATAACCATGCTGAAAGTACATATCCAACTAAAGCACTAGCTAACCCAGCAGTTACACCAAAAACAATAAATATTAATATTAACTTATGTCTAGTGGCATCGTAATCTGCTAATTTATTAGTGACTTGTACATATCCAATTAATTTATTACTTTTATTAGAATAAACAGGTCTTCTAACTATATATACAGTTTGTCCATTGATTTTCGCAATTTTTTGTTTATTTTTGCTAGAAAAATCTACTAATACTCCTCTAGAAGCAAATAGCAATTCTTTATTAACACTATAAACACTAATTCCTATATTTTTTCCTGAAGTTGCAGTCAAAACAGAATCAGAATATATTGCTGCTTGTTTCCTATTCTGAATATCATCATTCCAAGAAGAGCTAAGAATATCCCTTACACCAGTATCTGTAAGTGTACTATTAGATTGCGCTAACCTTAAAGTTACAGCATTCATTGCCTCTTCTGAATGTCCCTTTTCTTGTCTTATTAAAAGACTGGAAAAACTTTGAAATAAAAGTGTTGCAAAAACAGCAAAAATTATAACAACACCTAGACCTGTTCCCAACGACCATTTTAAGTTAATCGAAAAAAACTTTTTCTTTTTCTTTTCATTTGTCGTTTCCATATTATCAACACCTTAATTTTTAGGAACGCATTACATATCCAGTACCACGAACTGTTTGGATATAGCTGTCTTCTCCAGGACGATCAATCTTATTACGTAAATAACGGATATAAACATCCACAACATTTGTTTCTATTTGTGTTTCATATCCCCATACTTTCTTCAAAAGTGTGTCTCTAGCTAAAACAACATTTATATTTTCCATCAACGTTAGTAGTAGTTCATACTCTCTCTTAGTTAACTCTATGATTTCATCTCCACGTCTTACAACTCTATTTTCCTTTTCAATAGTTAAGTCGCGATATGTTAGTGTTGTTTGTTTATTTCCGTTTTGTTCATTTTCTAGCTCTACACGGCGCAAAACGGCTCTTAATCTTGCTAGTAATTCTTCGATAGCAAATGGTTTTACAATATAGTCATCTGCTCCATGATCTAGACCTGAAACTCTGTCGATAACTGAATCTCTTGCAGTCATCATGATAATTGGTGTATTCTTCACTTGACGAACACGACGACAAACTTCCAAACCATTTAACTCAGGTAACATTAAATCTAATAAAATGGCATCCCAATCTTCGTCCAGTGCCAACTCTAAACCTTGTCGTCCATTTTTACATACTTCTGTCTCGTATCCTTCATGTTGTAATTCAAGTTCAACAAAACGAGATAAATTTTTTTCGTCCTCAATTATTAAAATTCTGCTCATATACGACACTCCTATATAATAATGACAAATAAATTATATCTTAAATTCTACTCATTGCAATTTTAACATTTTACCACAAAAATGCCTATCATTAAAGTTATACTTAAAACTATTTATAGCAATCAATTCTAATATCATTAGAAAAATATTCTTCTAACAAAAAAATATTATTATTTAAAAAAAATCAATTGACATTTATAAGTATATACCATATAATAATTTTTGTTGTGATGGTCTGGTAGCTCAGCTGGATAGAGCATTCGCCTTCTAAGCGAACGGTCGTGAGTTCGAATCTCACCCGGATCATTTCATAATTATTAGATCAGGATTTTATCCTGATTTTTTTTATTTTTAGTTGCAGATCTTGAAGTCTGCAACTTTTTTATTAACTTAACATTTGTGGATTCCATATATTCGATACATTAAATACTATTGGTTCTGTATTTTGCATTAGCTCTTCATCTAATTTAATTCCACTAACTGTAGCTTGCCCATTTGCTTGATAATAATAAGTCCTATCCTCTGATACCGTAACTGCTCTATAAACTGTATACGTCGGTCTATGTGCTTTACTCTTAGGAATTGAGACTGTATCTAATATACCAAACGCTAACGATGCGGCTTCATCGCGTGTTTTAGGCTTATCAACAAGTTCCTTTAAATAAGATGCACGAATAAATCTTTGGCTTGGAGAGTAAGATCCCGGTGGTGTCTTCTTGCCACCCAGTTTTCCAGTAGTTACATGAAATTTTCCATATTTAATCGAATTTTCTTTAAATTCATCAGTAAATTCCATATAATTTTCTAATTTTGCCAACTGACGCTCAAATTTAGGCATATTAGTTACTACCCCTAAAGGATTATCAATTATTCTCATTGGGTGCTGACTAGGTTCAACTACAATATTTCGTCCACTCTCATCTGAAAGACTAAAATGTAACTCTGATCCACCATGTTTTGTATTATTAATTACATTACTCATAAGTTCGATTTTCTCTATATTTTCTTCTACTTCAGTTACTGAAGAAAAATTTCCAAGTATATAAGTAACAAATTCATATGCTTCAAGTTGGATTTTATCATCATGCTTATCATCAACCAATTGTGCTCCATTAGAAAATGTCAATTTTTGGGCCATCAACCCACATTCATTAACTCCATCACTTAAATCAATATAATTATTATCTTGAAAACCTCCACCAACTATAGCATATTTGTTTGTATATTTTTTATTATCAAATGCTGATTTCCACTGATATTCCCTAGGAATATACATAGGTTTCACATAAAGATCATACCAATCCATTGTTCTTCCCATCACATGTGTTCCATCTTCAGAAATAACACTAACACTTGTACACATTTCATCACTTCCTTCAAATTACTTTTATCATATAATTATCTCAAAATACAAGTATTTTAAACCAAAAAAACAGAAGCATATTATAAAATACACTTCTGTTAATATATATTTTATTATTCTAATCCCACACGTTTAAAAATGTCATCTACATGACGTAAATGCCAATGATAATCAAACGCATCATCTAAATCTTCTTTGGATAAACGCTTAGAAATTTCTTCATCTTGCTCTAACAAAGGACGGAATGGAACTTGCTTATCCCAAGATTCAGCAGTTTTTGGTTGAATTAAGTCGTATGCCTCTTCTCTACTCATTCCTGTATCGATTAATTTCAAAAGTACACGTCCACTATAAATCAATCCGAATGTTCTATCCATATTACGTTTCATGTTTTCAGGGAAAACTGTTAAATTCTCAACAATCTTTCCAAAACGATGTAACATGTAATCAATCAAAATTGTAGTATCAGGTAAAATTATTCTTTCTGCTGATGAATGAGAGATATCACGTTCATGCCATAAAGAAACATTTTCAAAGGCAGTTACCATATGTCCTCGGCAAACTCTAGCTAATCCGCAGATATTTTCAGAACCAATAGGATTACGCTTATGTGGCATTGCAGAAGATCCCTTTTGACCCTTTGCAAAATATTCTTCTACTTCACGTGTTTCAGATTTTTGCAATCCTCTAATTTCAGTTGCAAATTCTTCCAAACTTGTAGCAATTAAAGCCAATGCAGATAAGTATTCAGCATGTAAATCTCTTGGTAAAACTTGACTAGAAATTTCTTGTGCTCTAATTCCTAATTTATCACATACATATTTTTCAACAAACGGATCAATATTTGCAAATGTACCAACAGCACCACTAATTTTACCAGCTTCTACACCCTTAGCAGCATGTTCAAAACGTTCAATATCACGATTAATCTCAGAATACCATCTTGCTAATTTCAAGCCAAATGTAGTAGGTTCCGCATGGACTCCATGAGTGCGTCCCATCATAACAGTATTCTTATACTTTTTAGCTTTACGAGCAACAATTTCTTTAAATTCTTGTAAATCTTTACGTAAAATATCATTTACTTGCTTTAATTGATAACCATAGGCAGTATCAACGACATCTGTACTCGTCAATCCATAATGAACCCATTTCTTTTCATCACCTAATGTTTCAGACAAAGCACGCGTAAATGCAATAACATCATGATGTGTTACTTCTTCTATTTCTGCAATACGATCTACATTTATCTTTGCATTTTTCTTTAATTTTTCAACATCTTCATCAGGAATATGACCAAGCTTTGCCCAAGCTTCATCCGCAGCTAACTCAACTGCTAACCAACATTCGTATTTTTTTTCATCATTCCAAATTGCTGCCATTTCTGGACGTGTATAACGTGAAATCATTTTACTCTCCTTTAATCCCATACATGAGTTGATGCAATCTCATCAAGTGTTTTATTTATATCATCTGTTAATATTGTAACATGTCCCATTTTTCTATCAACACGAATTTCACCTTTACTGTAATCATGGAATTGCCATGTAGGTTTTTTTGATATCAATTCTTGTGTTTTCTCAACATGTTGTCCTAAAACATTCACCATCACTACTGGCTTTAATAGCTCAATTTTAGGTAATGGCCAATTACATATAGCTCTATTATGAATATCAAACTGTGAAAAATTACATGCTTCTATTGAGTAATGTCCTGAATTATGTGGTCTAGGTGCCAATTCATTTATGTAAATCTCATTATCCTCACCTATAAACATTTCAATTCCTAAGATTCCACACAAATTCAAGCTTTCAGCTACTTTTACCGCTGTTTCTTTTGCTTTTTCTTGTAATTCACTCGAAATTCTAGCTGGTACAATACTTTCGTGTAATATCTGGTTACGATGGATATTTTCGCTTACTGGAAATGCAGTAATTTCACCTCTAAGATTTCTTCCTACCATGACCGAACATTCCATTTGAAAGTTTATTTTTCCTTCTAAAATACATTGTCCTAACTTTATAATTTCATCAGCTGCAACTAAATCTTTTTCTGAATTGAGAACTAATTGTCCTTTACCATCATACCCTCCTTCGCATGTTTTTAAGATTGCTGGATAACCTATTTCATTTATCTCTTTTTCTAAATCTGAAAATTTATTTATCTCAGCAAATGGGGCTACTTTTAACCCACTTTTTTGCAAAAAAGTTTTTTCTCTTATTCTATCCTTAGTAATTCTTAATAATTCCGTACCTTGAGGGATTTCTACTTTGCTACTAACATTCTCTAATGCGTTAAGATCAACATTTTCAAATTCATAGGTTAATACATCGGCCTTATCAGCTAGTTCCTCTATTGCGTCTATATCATCATAAGGTGCTACAATCTGTTCATCTGAAACTTGTCCCGCTGAGCAATCTGGATTAGGATCCAAGATTATAACTCTCATTCCAGCTTTTTTTGCAGAAAATGACAACATTTGCCCTAACTGTCCTCCACCGATAATTCCAATTGTTTTTCCTTGCATTATCATACTATCCAAGTTGCTCACCGCTCTTTTCTGCATCATCATGCTGTTTTTTTCTAAATAAAACTAATTTTTCAGCTATTTCTTCATCATTAATTCCCAAAATTTGCAACGCCAATAATGCTGCATTCTTAGCACCTGAAGCACCAATTGCTGTAGTAGCTACTGGAATTCCAGCTGGCATTTGTACAATCGACAATAATGAATCCATTCCATTTAATGCACGAGATTTAACTGGGACTCCAATAACAGGTAGTATAGTGTTAGCTGCTACCATTCCCGGAAGATGTGCAGCACCACCAGCTCCAGCTATAATTACTTTTAACCCTTTATCCTTTGCGGTTTCAGAAAAGGCGAACATTTCTTTTGGCATTCTATGAGCTGAAATAACTTTTTTATCATAGTTTACTCCAAAATTTTCTAAAATTTCAGCTGCCTCTTTCATAGTATTCCAATCAGAAATACTACCCATTACAATTGCTACTTCTCTTTTCAAAATTATCCCTCCTAGACAAACATAGAATAGCAAAATGCGCCTTAGATGTCAAAGTAAAATTCGAATTTTATTTTTAAACACGTGGTGAAAAGTGCACTTATATCACCAAAATACGAACTTTATCACTAAATAATAATATTTTGGAATTATTGCTTCACTTAAGGTAAAATTAAATGTAAGTTTATTTTAACGGAGGAATTACTTTTGATAACTTTAGCTGGAATTATTGGTTCTGGAAAGTCTAGTTTAACAAAATTATTATCTCAAGAATTAAATACTACACCTTTCTTTGAACCAGTTACTGATAATCCTGTTTTACCACTATTTTATAAAGGAAATGAATTGGCAGCAAAAAAAAGAGCTTCTGGTGCTACCGATGTAACCAATCCTTATACTTACCTTTTACAAACTTTCTTCTTAAATCGTCGTTTCAAAATGATAAAAGAAGCTATGCGTGGGGATAATAATATATTAGATAGATCTATCTATGAAGACGCTATGTTCATGAGAATGAATACAGAATTAGGTAATGCAACCCAAATAGAGTATCAAATTTATCAAGAATTATTAAAAAATATGCTAGATGAAATTAAATTAGCAACCCCTAAAAATCATAAAGACTTGATGATTCTAATTAAAGTTTCTTATCCTACAATGATCAAGCGTATTGAAAAACGAGGACGTGAATATGAACAGGTTACAAATGATCCTTCTTTAGTAGATTACTATAAACGATTATTAGAATTCTACGACGAATGGGAACGTACTTATGATAAATCCCCATTACTAGTAATAGACGGCGATAAATACGATTTTGTAGAAAATAAATCAGATCGTCAATTTGTTCTCAATACTATTGCTGATACTCTTTTAGACATGGGAAAAATATCTAGAGATGAACATTTAAAACTATATACTGAAAATTAAAAAATCCGTTCAAGAATTTTAATAAGTTCTTGAACGGATTTTTATTTAATTATAGTTCATTTACTATTTACTACGTTTTTTATTTGATATTTCTTTACCTTTTACATATCTCTTAGAATGTTTCTTTAAATATTGTAACAACTGTGCCTCATTTCTGAATTCACGCGGATGTTGCTGTCCATGTAAACGTAAGGAAATCTTATTAATCTTAATTCTTCCAGTCCATGTATACGTATATTCAACGATAAAACGATTATTCATTGTTTTTTCATCGATTCCAAATTTTAATACATAAACTCTCTCAGGAACCATTAGTGGATTAACATGTTCTTTTTCGTAGTAAACTCCATTGGCCTTCAAAAAATTCTTTGTTTTCCTCAGCATGTCCAACCCTCCTTTGATAATTTCCTACAAAATTCTTTCACCTGTAATTATACCATACATTTGCTATAAAGAATCTTAATTTTAAAATTGATCACTATATTTATACAAAATTTTATTATAACATAATATTATTCTTTTACAAGTGCTGAATTGTTATTTTATTTAATATTAACTAAGTAATATTCCCTATACAATAATCGACATAAATAATTTATTAATACTATATAAAAAAGTTGCTATAAACGTTGATAAACCAATATTTACAGCAACTAAATTAAATATTATTTAATTTGAGACATTACTTCTTCAGCAAAGTTTTCTTCTTTCTTTTCAATACCTTCGCCAACTTCATAACGGACAAAAGATTTTACCTTACCATTCTTAGAAGCAACATATTTTGCAACTGTTAAATCAGGATCCTTAACAAAGTCTTGATCATCCAATGCAACTTCTGCAAAGAACTTGTTCAAGCGACCAGCAACCATTTTTTCAATGATTTTTTCTGGCTTACCTTCATTCTTAGCTTCTTCTGTAAGAACTTCCTTTTCATGTGCAACTTCAGCTTCTGGAACTTCATCACGGTTTACATATTTAGGATTAATAGCAGCAACGTGCATAGCAACATCCTTAGCTGTAGCTTCATCAGCACCTTCTACTACTGACAATACAGCAATACGTCCACCATCGTGTAAGTATGCACCAAAGTTGTCAGCGTCTGCCTTTTCAACAACTTCAAAACGACGTAAACTAATCTTTTCACCAATAACTTGTGTAGCTTCAATTAATTCATCGTTAAGAGTACCTTTATCTGTCTTTAATTGTAAAGCAGCTTCTACATCAGCAGGTGTGTTTTCAGCAATAACGTCTGCAATATGCTTTACTAATGCTTTAAATTGATCATTTTGTGCAACAAAGTCTGTTTCAGCGTTAACTTCAACAATAACAGCCTTATTACCATTTACAGCAACGTTTGCTAAACCTTCAGCAGCAACACGATCACTCTTCTTAGCAGCTTTTGCCATACCTTTTTCACGTAAGAAATCAATAGCTTTTTCCATGTCACCTTCTACAGCAACTAAAGCTTTTTTAGCGTCCATCATACCAACGCCTGTTTTATCACGTAACTCTTTTACTTGAGCAGCAGAAATCTTTGCCATCTTAATTGGCCTCCTTAAAATTAAAATTACTAAAAAAGCTGTCTCAAACTGAGGCTATTTGCCCACAAATTCGAGACAGCCTAAGTTAACTAACTATTCAGCATCTGTGCTATCATTGTTGCCTTCTACAGCTTCAACGATATCTTCGATTGAATCAACTTGATCATCTGTATTTTCAAATGTATCTTCAGTAACAGGTGCATCATCTTCACCTTGACGACCTTCAATGATAGCATCTGCCATCTTAGAAGTGATTAAACGAACTGCACGAATTGCATCGTCGTTTGATGGAATCTTAACATCAATTTCATCAGGATCTGCGTTTGTATCAACCATAGCAACAATAGGAATGTTCAATTTTTGAGCTTCCTTAACAGCGATACGTTCTTTACGAGGATCAACGATGAACAATACATCAGGAATACGTGGCATATCTTCAATACCACCAAGGAATTTTTCTAAACGATCTCTTTGTTTAATTAACAAAGCAACTTCCTTCTTAGGTAAGCGATCAAAAGTACCATCTTCAGCCATTGCCTTGATTTCTTTTAACTTCTTAATACGCTTTTGAATTGTATTCCAGTTAGTCAAAGTACCACCTAACCAACGATGGTTAACATAGTATTGACCTGCACGCTTTGCTTCTTCTTCGATAGCTTCTTGTGCTTGCTTCTTTGTACCAACAAATAATACTACGCCGTCATCACTTGCAGCATCTTTAATGAAGTCATATGCATCATCAATTAACTTAACTGTTTTTTGTAAGTCAATGATATAGATACCGTTACGTTCTGTAAAGATATACTTCTTCATCTTAGGGTTCCAACGACGTGTTTGGTGACCAAAATGTACACCAGCTTCTAGTAATTGTTTCATGGTAATAACTGCCATTACAATTTACCTCCAAATAATTTGTTTTTTTATCCTCCCACATGTTCAATTGTTAAAAAACTCTGACGAGCAACTTTTTAACTATCGCATGCAGTGTGAATTGTGTCTTACACACTTAGAAAATTATACTTTATTATTGTATGAATTGCAATGATTTTATTAATCATTCAATTAAATTTCTATCTACACCATGTTCAACTAAATATTTATTTTTCTTTTCTCTAGATTGATGCTTAAATGCATATTCTTTTTTTAAAGCCATACTTTTGGAACTAAATTTTTCATGATAAATCATTTCAACTGGTCTACGTTTTTTTAATCTTGTGTATTTAGCACCTACTCCATCATTATGTTGATTTAATCTCCTAATTAAATCAGTCGTAAATCCTCCATATAAAGTATTGTCTGCACACAATAATACATAGAAATAATAGCTATTTTCCTTTACCATATAAAAGTTCCTCTATAACATTAGTATATTTTCCATTATCTTCAGACACAATTATAGGTGGAAGGTAACGAATCCCACCATCTTTTCCTGCTTTTATACCTTGAACTAATACAATATTAGCTTCCTTATCTTTTTTTGGATATACTAATTGAATTTTTTTTGGAGCAATATTGTGTTTTCTCATCAAATCTAACATTTCAAGTAGCCTATCAGGTCTATATACAAAATTAGCCTTCCCACCAAATTTCAAAAGTCCACTTGTAACTTCTATGACTTGTTCTAGAGTTACCTTAATTTCATGTCTTGCAATAGCATAGTACTGATTAGGATTTTTTTTACTTGTTTCCAAATTAGCGAAATACGGAGGATTACATACCACCATATCAACCGAATCTTTTGATATCAAACCTTGTAAATTATTTAAATCCTCATTTAAGATTGTAATTTTATCTTCTAAATTATTCAGTAATATACTTCTTCTAGCCATATCAGCTAATCTTTTTTGAATCTCTACTTGGATTATTTTTCCATTCACTTTCTGACTCAAAAAAAGACCTACTGCACCATTTCCTGCACATAGATCCACTATCTTAGAATTCTTTTTCTTCAATGAGTCTGCAAAGTCAGCCAATAAAACAGCATCTATTGAAAAAGAAAAAACTTCGCTACTTTGAATAATTTTTATCTTTGATGAATACAATTGATCAATTCGTTCATTAGATAGTAATATATCCTCATGCATTATAAAACCTCATTTTTTACTTGCAACTTAAAAATTTTTTTCATACTATATGATAGTAGTATAACAAATTATAGAAAGGTTGTCGCTCAATGTTTTATTCTTTCATTCGTGTGATAGTTCGTATTATAGTTTACATTGTTAATGGAAAACCTACATATTTAAATAAAGAAAAACTTCCAACTGGAAATTATATTTTAGTCGGCCCACATAGGACTTGGTTCGATCCTTTATATTTTGCATTAGCTGCTTCTCCAAAGAAATTCTCTTTTATGGCTAAAGAAGAATTATTCAAAAATCCTATATTACGATTCATTCTTGTACACGCCAATGCTTTTCCTGTTAATCGAGAAAATCCTGGACCTTCAGTTATTAAAACTCCTGTTAAATGGTTAAAAAAGAAAGATTTATCACTTATCATGTTTCCATCTGGAACTAGACATTCTCAAAAACTAAAAGGTGGAGTAATTTTAATTGCTAAACTTTCAGGAGTTCCTATTGTTCCTGCTGTGTATCAAGGGCCATTAACCTTTAAAGGACTTTTAACTAGAAAAAAAACTACAGTTGCTTTTGGAGATCCAATCTATTTAGATAGGAAAATGAAAATTAACGATGAAAATCAGAAAATTATTATTGAAAAAATGGAACAGCAATTCAATAGTTTAGATAAATCTATTAATCCTGATTTTAAGTACATTGATATGTCAAAAAAATAATCCAGTTTTCAAAAAAGTACGATAAAATTATTATCTCAAAATTTTATCGTACTTTTTATTTAGTAAATATTAAAATAACGCTTTTCTTTCTGAATAAAGAAAAGCGTTATCCAAGTTATTAAAGGGCCATGGTCCCTTTAATCTTAATTAATATTTCGATTACTTAGTTTTTACAACTTCCTTGTCACCATAGTATCCACAACTTGGGCATACATGATGTGCTTTACGTAATTCACCACAATTTGGGCAAGCACTCATACCAGGTACTTGTAACTTGTAATGTGTGCGACGTAATCTCTTGCGAGTTTTAGATGTTCTACGTGCTGGTACAGCCATTATTAGACACCTCCTTAAAACAATAAATAAATCTACCAAGAAAGATTCTACTTGTTATTCACAAAATTTGCAATAGCTATTACTATTTATCTTCATCAAAGAAATTCTTTAACTTAGCTAATCTTGGATCAATATTATCTTTCTTATGATTGTTTTTCTGCAACTGTTCCTCACGAACGACACTCCAGTCATCACCAGACGGCATAACCGCGTCATCTCGTTTCTCATCTACAGATAAAACCTGCATAGGAATTTGTAACAATATATTGTCTTCTATAACATCTGCAAGATTCAGTATATCATCTTTTAATACAATAACGACATCCGTATCTTCAAAACTTGATAAATCCGGATTATAATGACTTAAATAATGCTCTGTTACATCAAAATTAAGTTCTAAATCGACTGGTTGAAATGAACGACTAGAAGGTAAGGTTACTGTACAGTTAACCTTCATATAGCCTAAAACTCCTAATTCGTCAACAGAAAACATCCCATCAACATGTACTGTTGAAACTTTTATAATATCAGATCTTCTAGATTTTAATGCTTCATTCAAATCTAAATTCTCTGTAAAATGGATTGGAGCTTCACTTGCTTGATTTAGCTCTTTTAAAGACCATTTCATGTTATATTCCTCCCAATGCAACAAATTTGATTATAACTTTCATTTAAACCTTTGTCAATGTTTTTTCCTTGACACCTCAAAATATCAATGGTGCTCTTTTTAAATCTTGCTCTTTATAATTTTGAGATTGATAAATTTTCCCAGCTCTATAATCAACATGATAAAAGTTGTCTTTATCTTGTTGGGATATTTTAGCCAGTAATGGTATTTCACTATTTTTCTTCATTATATTCAAAGCTTTCTGTCCATTTTTCGTAAATCCTAATAAATGCACATAAGGAAATTTATTATACAAACTAACATCATTAACTTTCATTCCTACTAAAGTAGCAACTGATAATCTTGTTAGCCTAGTGTATGTGAATCTTTTTGATTTAACAGCTTTTAGCCATTCATCAAATGTCGCTTCCGTCTTTAGTTCTAAAGCTTTCTTTTTCATTCTATATTGAATTCCTTCAGCCATCCCATAAATATTAGCTAACTCATCAATATCACTAGATATTAGTTTATATCTTAGAAATGGCCAAAAATCATCCCAAGAAATATATTTTTCATCCTTTAAATCTTGGTAGGAAGGAATATACTTATCAACTAAATTATGATCTTTAGAAAACAAAACTTTTCTGATTGCTGTAGCACTTGCGATATTACTATCAGGAGACAAAGACTTATCATGATAACCTGCAACATTTCTAGAGATTGGATTTAACTTTAACTTTTTTCCAAATTTCAAATTTGCCTTAGCATATGCCAAGCCTAAGACATCATTAGGTGAATCTATATTATGTCCTATTTTTGCCGCAACGGCTTCTTGGAATGCTTCAGCATAAGATATATTTTTTTTTGAAAATTCAGTACTATCTAAATTTTGAACCAACTGTGCATATGTCATAAAATCATACTCAGCATGTTCAGCACCAAAGAAAAGTTCTTCACATCCCATATTACTTAATATTCGTACCCCATTCTCAGCAAATCTATCGGCAGGTTGTACGCATCCAGCAATCGGTATCTCTACAACTACATCTACACCATTCAACAGTGCTTGTCTTGCTCTTACCCACTTATCAACAATTGCAGGCTCCCCTCTTTGTAGAAAATTACCACTCATAGCAACAATTATGATTGATTCCGGATAAATCTCTTTAACTTTTTCTATTTGATATAGATGACCATTATGAAATGGATTATATTCTGCTATAATACCAATAATTTTCATTACTATCACCACTTATTAAATACTACATTTAAAGAACCAACGTTCAGTTTGTTTTTCTATATCTTCACGTCCAAATTCGGCACTTACTTCTATCTGATTAAAGCCAGCTTCTTTCAGCAATTCAATATAATCTCTTAATTCGTAAGTTCTTTCTTTATGAAGTTCATTAACTTTTTTATATGCATTAATGCTTTCATCAAAAATGAAAAAAGTTAAATCATGTTCAACACTATGTTCATATTCTCCTAAGTATGTTGTCCATACAAAAGTTTGCTCATCATCACTGTAATTATACATATATCCTGGATATATTTTATCAGTCTTATATGGCGTTATTACATCAAACAAAAAAACACCATCTTTTTTTAAATGTTGTTTCACTTCTCTAAATGCATTCTTTAATATTCTTTTATTAGGTAAATAACATAAAGAATCAGCAAAACAAGTTACAACATTATATTTTTCTAGACCTGATAAATCTTGCATATCACCAGCAACTAATGTTAATTCTATGTTTTCTTCATATAAATGCTGATATGCTAATGACAACATTTCTTCAGATAAATCAAATCCGGTTACATCATAGCCCTTCTTTGCAATTTCCACTGCAAATCTTCCAGAACCACATGCTAAATCTAAAATATTACTATTTTTTTCAAATTCATATCTATCAAAATAAGACACCCAATCCTTATACATTTGCGGATCCATTAATTTGTCGTACAATTGGGCGAACGTTGTATATATCATATTATTTTATCCAATCAGCAATATTTACTAATGGTGCATCAGACCATAGTTTTTCTAAATTATAAAACTGTCTAGTTTCTGTCTTGAAAACATGAACTACTACATCGCCTAAGTCTAATAATATCCAGTTTGCTCCATCTTTTCCTTCAATATCTTTAACATCAGCACCAGCTTCATAAACTTGTTCTTTAACTGCATCAGCAATAGCCTTTACTTGTCGTTCAGAATTAGCTTGTGTAATTACAAAATAATCTGCTAAAATACTAATTCCTTGAACATTTAATGCTACTGTATCCTCTGCTCTCTTACTATCAGCAGCTTTTACAACTATTTCTAAAAGTTTCTTACTATCCATTAATCAAAATCCTTTCAAATAATTACTCTGCTACCCATTTATTATAAGTTAATATAGCTTTAGGGTAGATAACTTTATCCTGACTTAACAAAAATTCTAAAACATGTTTAGTTTCATAACTAACAGCATCGTCTAAATTTGCTTTAGCAATTGTTCTAGCTAGCTTTACTCCTGGAAAACTGCGTCCCTCTTCAATGTAATCGGCAACATATATAATCTTATCCAAAGTTGTCATCTCAACATCACCTACAGTATGTCGTCTAACAGCATTTAAAATTTCTTCATTTTTAATTTGCAATTCATTTTTAATGATTTCTGCACCAACTACACCATGCCAAATAAAATTATTCCAATTTAGCAAATCTTTAGACAATTTTTCATCTAAAATTGTTTTTTTAAATTCTTCTGGTGTTCTTTCCTTAGCATAATCATGTACTAGAGCAGCAATACTTGCTTTTTCTGTACTATAATCATTTTTCTTAGCTAATTCGATTGCTGATTTTTCTACACCAAGTATATGTTTAAATCTTGACTCTTTTACTGATTCTTTTACTTTTTTTATCAATTCTTCTCGCGTTCCGGGAAAAATTCCCTCTGTATATTCTAAATCTAGATTATTCACGATACAAACCTTCTTCATGTATATAGTTTTCCACTTCTGGTGTCACTAAATATTTTATAGAACATCCTTGCTTTACATTTCGTCTAACTAAAGTTGAACTAATATCTGTCATTGGAACATCTACCCACATAATTGGATATTTACTTTCCTTTCTATATCCAGGTCTACCAACACCAACAAATTTTACTAATTTAATTAATTCTTCTATTCTATGCCATTTTGGTAGATACTCAACCATATCTCCACCAATTATAAAATAATAGTCTACTTCTGGATTCTTCAATTTCAATTCCTTAATTGTGTCTATTGTATAACTTACACCTTTACGTCGTAACTCTATATCACTAACTTTAAATCCAGGCTCATCCATCGTACTAAGTTTCACCATTTTCAGTCGTTTTTCAGCAGAAATAGCTGTTTTTTTATCAATATGAGGTGGTTGGTAATCGGGGATAAACATTACTTCATCTAAATTTAATTGGCTTTTTACTTGTTCTGCAATAATTAAATGTCCTAGATGTGGCGGATTAAAAGTACCACCTAATATTCCTACCCTCTTATGTTTCATATTCGTTATTAATTCAGCCATGACTTTTATTTCAGGAATTGTTATTGTTTTAACCATTATATATCCCTCTAATTTTTATAATTCTGCAACTTTTACTGAAATTTTTTGGTTTTCAGCCTTACCAGACTTTTTAAACAGAACTAACACATTACCTATTGTTTGAATAACTTGTGCATCACTATTATTCTCTATAAATTCTTTAACCTCTTCAACTTCCACTAGTGAATTTTGCAAAATATTAACTTTTAATAGTTCTCTTTTATCTAATGCTTTTAAAACTTCATCTAACCATACTTCACTCAACCCATCTTTACCAATTTGAAAAATAGGTTTTAAATGATGAGCTTCACTACGTAAATATCGTTTTTGTTTTCCTCTAAGTTTCATATTACACATCTCTTTCTATACTTAAATCATTGCTTTTCTTATTAATACTCCTACACCTTCTGGAGCCCAACCAGCAACAATTGTATTCGGACTTAAACTTATCCAACCTAATCCTGAAAATACTAAGTCACTTTTTTCACTTATCTTAAATTCAAATCTGGTTAGTTTAGGCATTTTTTCCAATTCTTCTCTAGTAGGTGGTTGTAATAATTCTCCTGCATGTTTTTCATAAAATTTATCAGCATTTTGTAACTTTGTGCGATGTAATGGTAAATTATTATCAAAATATGCAATTACACTTGTGCGTCCGCCAGAAATATAATCAAATCTTGCTAAAGACCCTAAGAAAATGGTTTGTCCTTCATTTAATTGATAAACTTTAGGCTTGATTTCTTTTTGAGGAGAAGCAAACTTTAACGATTTTCCTGTTAAATAATGAGCCATTTGTTGCTTGTGAATAATTCCCGGTGTATCTATCAAATTTTTACCATCATCAAATGGTATTTCAATTTTATCTAATGTTGTCCCTGGAAAACGCGAAGTTGTGATCAACTCAGAAATACCTGTTTGTTGCTTAATTATACGGTTAATAAGTGTGGACTTACCAACATTAGTAACACCTACTACATATACATCTCTGCCTTTACGATACTTATCAATTAATTCTAATAAATTATCAATTTCATACCCTTTACTTGCACTAGTTAGTGCTACATCTACAGGTCTCAAACCTTGTTTATTAGCTTCTTGACGTAACCAGTCTTTAATCCGTGAACGTTTTAAAGACTTAGGTAACAAATCAGATTTATTACCTACTAACAAAACGTCATTCTTACCAACAAATCTATGTAGTCCTGGGATAACTGATCCATTAAAATCAAATATATCTACAACATTAACAATCAATGAATCTGATTCACCAATTTGATTTAGTAATCTTAAAAAATCATCATCTGTCAAACTTACATCTGCTATTTCATTATAGTGTCTCAATCTAAAACAACGTTGACAATACAACTCTTCTGTCTCTAACCCTTTTTTTACAGCAGATTCTGGTGTATATCCTAGTTCATTTGGATTTTTAGATTGAATTTTAGCTCCACACCCAATACAATATAAAATTTCATTATTAGTTTCTGTCATCTAAGGAATGCCTCCATGATTTTTCCATTTTATTATTTTTTATTAAATTATTTTTTATGATTTTTTCTAACATCCTATTTGGCCTAGTATTCCATGCATCACTTTTAACTAAAGGTTTAACTAAAATACTCCTAATACCAGCATTATTAGCAGCAGCAATATCTGTCATTAATTGGTCTCCGACCAAAACAACTTCGTTACTCTTTAAATTATATCTCTTCTTAGCAATATTTATTCCTCTAACAAATGGCTTTAATGCCCTTGAGACAAATGGAAGTTCAAAACGTTCTACCGCTCTTTTTATACGCCTATGATTATTATTTGATACAACTATAACTGGTATAGATTCCTCTCTCATAACTTTTAACCAATTTCTGAGTTCTGGTGTACCATCTGGATTATTCCAAGCAATTAATGTATTATCTAAATCCGTTAAAATTGCTTTAATTCCATGATTTTTAACTTCTTGTGGTGTTAAATCATAAATAGATTCAATCTTCCAAGTCGGTATAAATCTTTTAAACATTGAAAATTCTCCTAATATTTTATCAATTTAAATTATATCATATTTTCCCTGAGCAATCTGTTTATACAAAATTATAAGTAATTTTAAGGATATAAAAAAAGCAAGAAGGTAAAATACCTTCTCACTTAATTAAAAAACTAAATTATTCAGCAGCTAAAGCTTTCTTTGCTTCATCAACAAGTGCTGTAAATGCAGCTGCATCTGTAATAGCTAAATCAGCTAACATCTTACGGTTAACTTCAACATTAGCTAACTTCAAACCATGCATTAACTTGCTGTAGCTAATGTCATTTTGACGAGCAGCAGCATTAATACGAGCAATCCATAACTTACGGAAGTTAGACTTTGTCTTACGACGATCACGGAATGCATATTGGTATGACTTCATAACTTGTTGCTTAGCAACTTTGAATTGAATATGCTTTGCTCCGCGATAACCTTTAGCTAATTTGATAATTTTCTTACGACGTTGGCGTGTAACAGATCCACCTTTAACACGTGGCATGACAATTCCTCCTTAAAAATTCAACCTTTATACTAGGTATAGTTACATAATTAAGTAACTTTTCTTCTTTATAATATTTATCTTAGATATTCTTATTTCATTTGAGAAAGCATTTGCTTGATACGTTTCATATCTGAAGCAGATACCATTGAAGCTTTA
Organism: Ligilactobacillus sp. MP3; assembly: GCF_024436335.1. Classification (NCBI taxonomy): domain Bacteria; kingdom Bacillati; phylum Bacillota; class Bacilli; order Lactobacillales; family Lactobacillaceae; genus Ligilactobacillus; species Ligilactobacillus sp. MP3. Next base: position 68,237 of record NZ_JANFQI010000002.1, on the reverse strand, counting down.
CGTAATTGACGACGTTGCTTCTTTGTTTTACCGTGGAAACGATGTGATGTGTAGGCGTTTGAACGTTTCAAACCACCATTTCCTGTACGCTTAAAGCGTTTTGCTGATGCACGGTGTGTTTTTTGTTTTGGCATGATTATAAATCCTCCTAAAATAAATAAATTGTTTTATTATTTTTCAGTTTTTGGTGCAAGCATTAAGAACATGCTACGACCATCCATTTTTGCTTTAGACTCTACAGTTGCAACGTCTTCAGTTGCTTCTGCAAAACGATTAAGGACATCACGACCAATATCCTTATGAGTAATTGCACGTCCCTTAAAACGAATAGAAACTTTAACCTTGTCTCCTTTAGATAAGAACTTACGTGCATTCTTCATCTTAGTATTAAAGTCATTCGTATCAATAGTTGGACTTAAACGAACTTCTTTGATGTTAACAACTTTTTGCTTTTTACGAGCTTCTCTTTGTTTCTTTTGAAGTTCAAAACGATATTTACCGTAATCCATGATTTTTGCAACAGGTGGCTTAGCTTTAGGAGCAACTAAAACCAGGTCAAGATTTGCATCTTCAGCCATTTTTAGAGCTTCTTGCTTAGTCTTTACACCTAATTGGTCACCATTATCGCTAATCAATCTTAATTCTCGAGCACGAATGCCTTCATTAACCATTTTATCGACTGCTATGATATTCACCTCCAAAAATAATTCAGAGAGAAAATGCAGAAAACGGACATCCAAAAAATCAGAATGCCCGTCTTAATAATCCGTTTTAATTAGAATTAATATCATAATTTCTGCCCGGAAACCTACATTTCCTAGGCGAGAAGCGGGTGCCTCTGCTTTTTTCTCAACTTTATAAGTATATCAACTACACTTAAAAGCGTCAAGACTATAATAGAAATTATTTTTCTCTACTATAATTTTCTATATCTTCAAACAAAAGATTCTTAAATTCAGCTTTTGTCATAGTGTTAGTCTTTTCTTCACCATATTTACGAACTGTCACTGTTCCGTTTGAAACTTCTTCATCACCAATAACAAGTGTATAAGGTATCTTGTTTACTTGGGCTTGACGAATCTTATATCCCATTTTTTCATTTCTATCATCAACAGTAACACGAATGCCATGTGCTCTTAATTTACTGCTTAAATCATTTACATAATCCATATGTAAATCATTCTTAACAGGAATAATATCTACTTGGTGTGGAGCTAACCAAGTTGGAAATGCACCCTTATACATTTCAGTTAAGTAAGCTGTAAAACGTTCCATAGTTGAAACAATTCCACGGTGAACCATAACTGGTCTATGTTCCTCACCGTCAGCACCAATGTACTTCAAATCAAATCTTTCTGGCAATAAGAAGTCTAATTGGATAGTTGATAATGTTTCTTCTCCACCTAAAGCTGTCTTAGTTTGGACATCAATCTTAGGACCATAGAATGCAGCTTCGCCTTCAGCTTCAAAATATTCTAGACCCATATCATCCATAGCAGCTTTTAACTTACTTTGAGATTTTTCCCACATTTCATCATCATCAAAGTATTTTTCTGTATTCTTAGGATCTCTATAACTTAAGCGGAAACGATAATCTGTAATATCAAAATCATTATAAACTTCCGTCATCAATTTAATTAAAGTCTTAATTTCATCTTCAATATGATCTGGTTCAATAAAGTCATGACCATCATTCAAAGTCATTTCACGAACACGAGACAATCCTGTTAATGCTCCAGACTTTTCGTATCTATGCATCATACCTAATTCAGCGATACGTAATGGCAATTCACGATATGAACGCTTGTGATGATTGTAAACTTGAATATGGGATGGACAGTTCATCGGACGTAATTCCAACATTTCACCATCACCCATATCCATTGGTGGAAACATATCTTCACGATAGTGATCCCAATGACCAGATTGCTTATACAAGTTTAAGTTTGCTAGAACTGGAGTATAGACATGTTGGAATCCCCATGCAACTTCCTTATCAATTATATATCGTTCAATTACACGACGAATTGTTGCACCATTTGGCATCCAATATGGTAATCCTGCACCAACTTTAGGATCAACAAAGAATAAATCTAATTCATTTCCAATTACACGATGATCTCTTTCACGAGCTTCTTTTTGACGTTGTAATTCAGCATCCAAATCTTTTTGCTTATAAAAAGCTGTACCATAGATACGTTGCAACATTGGATTGCTTGAAGCACCTTTCCAGTATGCACCAGCAACAGATAATAGTTTAAAAATCTTTACTTCACCAGTTGAAGATAAAACTACTCCATCAGTAATATCAATAAAATCACCTTGCTTATAAGCAACTACTTTACCATTATTTTTATTAGCTACATCTCTAACTAATTCTTCTTGATATTCGTCACCTGATACTAAATTCAAAGCTTCTTCTTCTGAAAACTCAACTCGTTCTATAGGTAAGTTTGCCTTTATTATTTCAGACATTTTTTGAGAAATCTTTTCAAAATCTGTTTCTGCAACTTGGCCTTCAGAATTATCAGTATCAAAATAGAATCCATGCTCTGTAACATCACCCAAACCAAATTTCATATTTGGGTATAATTCATGTAATGCATTAGCTAAAACTTGTGCTGCTGTTCTCCACAATACAACTAATCCATCATTAGAATCTTTTGTAATAATTTCAATAGATCCATCTTCTTTTAATGGTTGATTTAAATCAACAAAATTACCATCAACTTTTCCTGCAACAGCTTTTTTAGCCAAACTGATACTAATTGATTTAGCAATTTCAGCTGTTGTTACACCAGCATCAAATTCCTTTACTGAATTATCTGGAAATGTAATTTTTATACTAGACATTAGTTCTACCTCCTGAATTCTCTATGAAACAAATAACGTCCCTAACACACCAACATTGATGTATTAAGGACGCTATTAACGTGGTTCCACCTTTAATTTTTAGCTTTAAACAAACTACTCATTGTGCTGTTAACGGTCGCACCGGTCTAACTTTTCATTAAACAATACATGAAAGTGGTAAGAATACTACATTATTGAAAGTTTTCAGTCAAGCCTTTCATCCCTGAATCATAGTAATCCGTTTGTCTTTCACGAAATCTACAGTCTTATTTAACCATTATCTTGAAAATTATTCAAGGGTTTTTCGTTATTTATTTCTTCTATTTTCACCATTAATAACTACTTCATCAACTAAAAATCTAATTCTTTCCATAATTCTTTTTGCTTTCAAGGGTTCTAACTCACCTCTCGTATTCTGTGTTAAGTAGAATTCTTCTAAATCATCTAAAGCAATATTTGAACTAAAGAAAGTTGGTAATTCTTCTTGCATACGATATTGTAAAATCACACCTAGAACATCATCTCTAAACCAACTACTTAGTTGATCAGCACCTATATCATCTATCATTAATACAGGAGCTTTTTTCAAAGCATCAACTTTTTCCATAGTGGTATTTTTACCAATAGAATTTTTTATTTCTACAGCAAAAGATGGCATGTGAACTAAAGTTACTTTTATCCCCTTTTCTGCTAATTTATTAGCAATCGCTCCCAGTAAATATGTTTTTCCTACTCCAAACGATCCAGATAAATATAGTCCTTTATGAAAGATATTAGGCGTTTCAGTATAGTTCGCAACAAATTCTATAGCTTTTTTTAAAGCTATCATTCTTCCATCATCATCTCTATAATAATTTTCTAGTGTTGCTTTACGAATACTTTTAGGAAGATTGACAATATTAATTCTATTATTTATTTCTCTTAGTCGTCTCTTTTCTATCAATTTTTTAGTAGGTACATAGGTTACTTCAATATGATGATCACTAATAGTTAATTGTGGCGAATACCCTGGGGCAAAAACTTCTTTTCCTTCTGCTATTTTTTGCTTTAAGTCAACAAATTCATATAACTTACTTGCACCCTTTAATATTTCTTGATGACTTAGTCTATCTTTGTTTTCACGTAAAAACAATTGCACATCATCATCTTTTAAACTTTTTTCAATTATTTCTTTATACTTTTTTTCCCACTTATTTTCTACTAGCCTTTTACTAAGTTCCTTTCCCATATCTTCCACATAGCTCACCTACTTTCCATTTATTTTTTTCAATAGCTCGTCAATTTCTTTATTTTCTTTCTTTCCAACGTCTGTTAGCTTATTCTTTCCCTTTTCTTTAGCCCACTCAGGTAATTTTTCTTTAACAATTACATTGCTTTTACGGCCTTTTGAATCTTTTTTTGTCATTTTGCGTTGTAGTGATTTTTCTCGAGTGAAACTTTTAACGTAAGTCATCGCTTCTTGAGCGTTTCTTATTTTTTTCTTTGCCCAATCAGCAGCAATTCTTTCAAATGTTCCTTTTAAGATGGTAGAACTATCTTGAACAACTAACAAATAATGAATTAAAACATTAATAACTTCATTTGGTAACATCTGCTTTTCTACCAATGTTTTTACAGCATACCTTTCATTAGCAGTGACAAAACTTCCTAACTCATTTTTTAGGATCTCTAAAAATTCTAATGGAACATAGGCTTTAAAAGCATTAACTAAAGGATCAATATTCTTATCTTTTTCGTCATCTTTAGCTTTAGCCGTTTCTACTATCTTGTTTTCCTTAAAGTTTCTTCGAATTCTGCTATCAAAATTTTTTTGAGCTAATTTTTTAAATTCATTATAATCAATCTTATTATTTGTTACATTAATTGCTTTTTCTAAAAGTTTTACTAATTGAAATTCATCTATACCATAAACTAATTTGACACTTTTAATAATATCTAAGTGATCCATAACATCATCTGAACTTATATATGAGTTCTTTATGAAATCACTAAAAACTGTCATGTCTAATGATACCTTTTGGCGATTAATAAGAGATTCATCATTTGAAATCTTACTATTATTTAATTGAGCTTGTAAAACAATATTATCTTTATTTAAATTAAATACATCAAAAAATTGCTTTGTAACTTCTTTTTTATCATGATAATTATTATCAAATTTATTCCATAAAGATAATTTTTTAAATTTTTCATTTCCAACCATTTCTAATAACGCCGTGCTTAATAAATCATCTGTAAAAAATTTCACTTCGTTTAATGGTTTTTGAAGTTCATAGATATGATACTTACCTAATTTATCTTCACCTTCAAATGTTTTTATAAGCCCCGTAGCCTCAAGTTTCAAACGTGCATCATATAACCCAGGAATACTTATCCCTAAGCCATCTATAATATTCTTATTCAGTTTTCTCTCACTTAATATTAATTTAGGGTCAATTTCAAAACGTAAATATGAATATAATGCTACTGCTACAATACCTATTATTGGCTGATACAGCACTTGAACAATTTCAATATCATGATTATCTATATAGGTAGATGCAGATACCAAATATCCATCTTTTGGTGATAGTTTATTCAATGCGCTATCCATAAACTCATCCTAATCTTTCGAATTATTTTCTTCACGATCCATTAATTCCCTTAATTCATCAGCAAAGGCGTGCATATCTTTAAATTCCCTATAAACACTCGCATATCTAATATAGGCAACTTCATCAACATCAGCCAATATTTTCATTACATATTCCCCAATTAATTGGCTTGAGACTTCGGTTCCTCCAACAGAGCGTAGTTTATTTTCAACTTTATCAACTATTTCTGTAATTTCATCTATTCCTACAGGACGTTTTTCAGCAGCTCTTACAATTCCCCTTAGCAATTTTTCTCTTTGAAATTCTTCCCTTGTTCCGTTCTTCTTAATAACTAATAAAGGGGTTACTTCGACTCTCTCAAATGTTGTGAATCGATATCCACACTGCTCACATTCTCGGCGTCTTCTAATGGCATGTCCATTATCCGCTGGTCTACTATCTACAACTCTAGAACCGTTTTTATGACAATTTGGGCATTTCATAGTTGTAGCTCACCTCATTTCTCTAACATTAAATTATTTCTCTCTAGCCATTCTATCACTTGATTATGAGTATCTTCAATACTTCTTGAATTATCAATGACAATATCAGCTTTGGAATTTCTTTCTGCACTATCTAATTGAGCAGATATTCTTTTTAACGCTTTATCCCTAGTTAGTCCATCTCTTTGTATCAATCTTTCTATTTGTAATTCTTTGGGAATATATATGACCATTGTAAAATCACACATCTTATCATATCCACCTTCAAATAACAAAGGAATATCTAAGATTAATACATCTGCACCTTGCTTTTTATAATATTCAATTTGATTAATTATTTCTGTGCGTATTTTTTTACTCAATATTTTATTAAGTAACTCTCTTTTGTCCTTGTTTTCAAAAACTATTTCACCTAATTTTTTTCTATTTAAACTTCCATCAGATTGTAAAATATCATTCCCAAAAAAATGACTAATTTCTTTTAAACCTTCTGTATGTGGCTCCACAACTTTACGAGAAACTTTATCAGCGTCAATAATTGGATATCCCATCTCTTTTAAATATGTGCTAACAGTTGTCTTTCCTGAAGCTATTCCGCCAGTTAATCCTAAAATTTTCATAATTTTACCACCTGACACTTAGGACAAAAATGTGTTCCTCTCTGACCTACAACAATTCTTTGAATTGGTGTTCCGCATCTCTCACAAGGATCTCCTGTTCTTTGATAAGCATGTAAGCTAAACTGAAATCCTCCAGAATGTCTAAATGCATCTGTATATGATCTAATTGTAGTTCCTCCGGCTTCGGTAGCTAACGCTAGTTCTTTAATAATATTATCTCGTAAAACTTCAATTTCCTCTTCAGTTAATTTATTTGCCGGTGTTTCAGGATGAATTTTACTCATCCACAACACTTCATCTGCATAAATATTTCCCAAACCTGCCACTATCGTTTGATCTAATAAAGCATTTTTTATAGCTTTTTTTCTCCTTTTCAAATTTTTAGAAAAATCTTCAACTATAAAGGTTTCCTCTTTAGGTTCTGGTCCTAATTTGGCTAAACCAGCTGTTTGCATTTCCATTCCTGTTTTAACCAATTGCATCCTGCCAAACTTTCTAACATCGTTATATCTAAGTGATGTCCCATCTGTAAAATCAAATACTACGTGGGTATGTTTTTCAACTTCTTTTGTACTTGGTTCAACGAAATATTTCCCTTCCATTCTCAAATGGGAAATCATTGTCAAATCACTACTAAATCTAAATAATAGATATTTCCCACGTCTATCAATTTTTTTAATAGTTTTATTTGTTAGTTTTTCTATGAATTCTGTCTCTTCATTAATTATAGTTTTAGAATACAACACTCTAATATCTTTTACTTTTTTATTTAAGACTAGTTTCTCTAGTCCTCTACGTACTGTTTCAACTTCTGGTAATTCAGGCATTATCTCACCTTCCTACTTCGTATCAAACCAAGTTTGTCCATGCTTACTTTCAACTTTTAACGGTACATCCAGCTTAACTGCTGAATCCATAACTTTTGGAACTATATCCTCTAATAATGGAATTTCTTCTGTTGGTGCTTCAAAGATTAATTCGTCATGTACTTGAAGTAGCATTTTTGCTTGCAAATTCTTTTCTTTTAACATTTCTTGCATATTAATCATCGCAACCTTAATAATATCAGCTGCACTACCCTGAATTGGTGAATTCATAGCTGTTCTTTCAGCAAAAGAGCGTAAATTAAAATTACGACTCTTTATATCAGGTAGATATCGTCTTCTGTTAAAAATAGTTTCTACATATCCATTTTCTTTAGCAAATTCAACAATTTTTTCCATATAATCTTTTACACCAGAAAATGTATCTAAATAAGTATCTATAAATTGTTTAGCCTGTTTTCTTGATATTCCTATATTTTGTGATAAACCATAATCGCTAATACCATATACAATTCCAAAATTAACAGCTTTAGCTTGTCTTCTCATATTAGGAGTTACTTCATCTGGACTATCTACATTAAAAATTCTCATCGCTGTACTTGCGTGAATATCCATGCCTTCCTTAAAAGCCTCTTGCATATTTTTGTCTTTTGAAATATGTGCTAATACACGTAATTCAATCTGTGAATAATCAGAAGAAAATATTTCCCATCCTGGATGACTTGGAACAAAAGCTTGACGTATTTTTCTACCTTCTTCTAAACGAACAGGAATGTTTTGTAGATTTGGATCAACTGAAGATAGTCTTCCTGTTGAAGTTAAGGTTTGAGTATATCTTGTATGAGCCTTTCCGTCTGTCTTAGAAACCACTTTTAACAATCCCTCAATATATGTAGATTGTATTTTAGCTAATTGACGATATTGTAAGATATTATCAACAATTGGGGACATACCTCTAAGTTGCTCTAATACACCTACTGCTGTTGAATATCCTGTTTTTGTCTTTTTAATAACTGGTAACTTTAATTTTTCAAACAATATAACACCTAATTGTTTTGGTGAATTTAAGTTAAATTCTTCTCCAGCTTCATTATATATTTCCTGCTCTAGTTCACTTAATCGTTCTTTCAATTCGCTTTGCATAGTTTCTAGTCTATTACTATCCACTTTTACGCCCGCAATTTCCATATTTGCTAATACAATCGACAACGGACGTTCTATTTTTGTATATAGATCTAGTTGTTGATTTTCTTCTAACTCATTAAATAATTTTTCTTTTAAATTATTTATCGCTTTTACTTTTCTCACTAAATGTTCAAATAAAACTTCTTTATCTTCTGGCACAGCATGTTTAGCACCTTTACCATATATTTGCTCATCAGATTCTACATCATAATATTCGTGCTGTTGTGCCAACAAACCTAGATCATTACTATTTTCACTATTATCTAGCAAGTATGATACAAGTAACAAATCAAAATTAATTTTCGATAAAGTAACACCTAATCTATTTAAGCCAACATATTGTCTTTTGCCATCAAATAAATCTACTTCAACTTCATCTGATTCCAACAAATTCTTGATTTGTTTTTTCTTTAGTAAATCTATATCATCCGACACTAAATATTTATCACCTATTTTAATAGAGAAACCAATAATTTCAGCTGTATGATAATTTTCTCCATCTATTTCTAAATTAAATACTATTTCATCATTATCACTAACATTTATATCATCTAAATTTTCTTCTGTTAATTCAGTAAACTCTATATTACTTTTAGATTCAAAAATATCTAATTGTTCACTACTTTCATCCTTTAATTGTGATAAAAACTTTCGAAAATCTAATTTTTGATATAACGTTACTAGTTTCTCAATATCTTTTCCAGTCCATTCAGTTTCTTCTAAAGATATTTCAACTGGAGCGTCTTTTCTAATTTCTGCTAAATCTTGGCATAAATAAGCAATTTCCTTTTCTCTGATTAAATTTTCTTTCATCTTAGACTTTTTCATTTCATCTATATTTTTATAGATTCCATCTAAAGTACCATATTGTTTCAACAATTTAATTGCTGTCTTCTCACCAATTTTTGTAACCCCAGGATAATTATCAGAAGTATCACCCACCAAGGCCTTCATATCAACAATTTGTTCGGGGATCAAACCTATTTTTTCTTCAACATGACTTGGAGTATATTCTTCAATCTCACTAACACCCTTAACTGTTACAGCAACCGTTGTTTTATCAGTTGTTAATTGCGTCAGATCCCTATCTCCTGTAACAACTACAACATCATAGTTTTTCTTTTCGGCTTTTGCAGCTAATGTTCCGATAATATCATCAGCCTCATAGTTTTTTAGCTCATAAGTTTTTATTCCATATCCTTCTAGTAAATTTTTTATTTCTGGAAATTGCTCTGATAATTCTGAAGGAGTTTTAGCTCTCCCACCTTTATAATTAGTAAATTTTTCAGTTCTAAAAGTAGTTTTACCAGCATCAAAAGCTACTAATATATGTGTAGGGTTAACCTTAGTTAAGATGCTATCTAACATATTCTTAAATCCATAAATTGCGTTAGTATGTAATCCTTCATGATTTACAAATCTACTTAAAGAATTGTGTAAAGCAAAAAAAGCTCTAAATGTAACACTATTTCCATCTATTAATAATAATTTATTTTTTTCTTCTACCATAATACATTTAGCTGGAAGTCCAACTATATACTCCCTTCGTTTTCTTCTAATCTTATTGTACCAATAAACTATATTCTATTAAATAAAAAAAGACCTGAGAAAAATCTCAAGTCTAAAATATTAATCTTTATTTCCGCCTAGACCAGTGAAAATATTTAATAACTGTATAAATAAATTTACGAAGTCTAAATATAATTGTAATGCGCCCATAATTGCTAAATTTGTTGCATTAACTTGATTTCCATATTGAATGTACATTTGACGGAATCTTTGTGAATCCCAAGCGATTAAAGCTGCAAAGATAATAACACCGATAAATGAAAATGCTAGAGTTATAATTGAACTTTTTAGGAAAATATTAATTATCATTACAATAATTAAAGCTATCAAAGCAGCCATTGCTTGACGACCTATTCCTGACAAATCTTTCTTAGTATTTGTTCCCATCAAAGCTAAAACTATAAACATAACTGTTGCTGAAACAAATGCCATAGTTACATCTTGACTTGAATAAACTTGAACAATTAAACCAAAAAATAATCCTTCTAATACTGAATATAATCCCAATCCCGTTAAGGACATAGCTGGAGATCTGTCAGCTTTAAAAGACATAGACATAACTAAAACAACTTGCAAAATCAAAATTCCCCATACAGCCCAACGATTATTAGCAAAAAAAGTTAAGGCTTGTACCTTATATACATTAGAAATCAGATAAGCTGTGACAGCAGAAATTGCAACTGCACCAGCCATAAAGCCATACATCTTAGCCATAAAACTATTTAGTCCAGCTTGATTTCCATAAATCTCATTATTATTCATTCTTAATATCAAATCCTCTCATAGTCTAAAGTATTAAAAAATCTTAGGTGGTTTTACAATCACCACTGCATCAATAACACGATCTCCATCTTCATTTTCACCTTCAACAGAAATCGTAATAACTTCTTTCATGCTATCAACTTTAATAACTTCAAAACTAAATGTTACCATCTCATCATGATAGACGGGAAGGATAAAATTAGTTGATAAATTAACTACATCACTACCTGGTCCTGGTAAAACTTTAGAAATTGAACTTGTAATAATACCTGTAAGTAATACTGGTGGAACGATTGGCTTTTGATACTCAGTATCTCTTGCATAATCATGTTGAATATATAGAGGATTATTATCGTTTGTAATACCTAAATATAATAACAGATCTCTATCGCTTATACTTTCAGTAACAGTTAAAGAATCTCCTTCTTTTATCTCATCAATTGTTTTACCGCGCCTATGCACATCTTCAGACATGACAACACCTCCACGTTTTCTTAGACATATCATACCACATGTAGATTTTTTTAACAATTAATTAGACAGGCGTCTGTTTTGATATTTTTTAGAATGATCTTTTAATAACTAGTTATTTTTTAAACTCAAATTACTTAGCAAATCTTCATATGCATGTTCATATTTTTGAATATCTCCTGCTCCCATAAAAATAACAACATCGTCATGGAAATCTAGTAGAGGGGACATATTATCTAATTTTAGAACCTCTCCACCTTTACTAATTTTCTTACCTAAATCTTCAGAAGAAACTTTTCCATCATGTTCTCTAATAGAACTAAAGATATCAGTTAAGTAAACTTTATCTGCTAAACTTAAACTTTCAGCAAATTCATCCATTAACGCAATTGTTCTACTAAAAGTATGTGGTTGGAATACTGCTATTATCTTCTTATCTGGATATTGTTGACGAGCTGCATCTATTGTTGCTTTTATTTCTGCTGGATGATGTGCATAATCATCAATAATCACCATATCTGCCACACGTTTTTCCGTAAAACGTCTCTTAACACCCTTAAATGTTAACAATTCTTTAGCAATTTCTTGTTGATCTACTTTTTCCATATATGAAACAGCAATTACAGCTAAACTATTTAAAACATTGTGTTCCCCAAACATTGGAATATCATAATTTCCAATAAATTCATCATGGAAATAAACATCAAAATTAGAACCCTTTGTTGTACGTTTAATGTTTTCAGCTCTAAAATCATCATCCGACTTAGTACCATAATAATGCACTGGAACTTTTGCATTAAGTTTACGCAAGTTTTCATCCTCGCCCCATACAAAAATTCCTTTTTTAGTTTGCATAGCCAATGTTTCAAATGCATCTCTAACATCATCAATGTCTGTGAAATAATCTGGATGATCAAAATCAATATTAGTCATAATCGCATAATCTGGGTGATATGCAACGAAATGACGACGATATTCATCTGCTTCAAAAACGAAGAAACGTGCATTAGGAGTTCCCTTACCAGAACCATCGCCAACTAAATAGCTTGTTGGTGATACTCCGCCTAATACATGAGCTAGTAAACCTGATGTACTTGTTTTACCATGTGCACCAGCAACACCTATACTTGTTGTTTCTTCAATAATTTGTTCTACTGTTTCTGGGTATGTTTGTACTGTCAATCCCATATCATGAGCTTTTTTAATTTCTACTTGATCATCACCAAATGCATTACCAGCAACTACGATCATATCTTCCTTAATATTATCTTCATCAAATGGTAAAATTTTTATTCCAGCATTCTCTAAGCCTCTTTGTGTGAAAGTATACTTATCAATGTCAGATCCTAGAACCTTATATCCTTTATCATGTAAAATTAAAGCTAAAGAGCTCATTCCAGTTCCTTTAATTCCTACAAAAAAATATGTTTGTTCACTATTCATAATCTACGTTTCCTCTTTTCTAACTTCCGATCATTTCAATGATACCATAAATATAATTATTTTTATTATTTAGACTTAATTTGTTTCCTTCATTTTTTCAAGTTTTTCAGGAGTTAAATATACGTCCCTAGGTTTAGACCCCTTTGCAGACGAAATGTATTGTTTACTTTCCAAATCATCAATAATTTTTGCAGCTCTATTATAGCCTATTGAAAATACTCTTTGAAGCTTAGATATAGAAATTCCATCTTCATTAACGATATATTCTAAAATTTCAGGCATTAGATCATCTTCATTTTCAGTCTGTGTCTCTATAACTTTTAACTTATCTGGGTTAAAAGCATATGTCGGAGTTCCTTGCTCTCGGATAAAGTCTGTAATCTTTTCTATTTCATCCTCAACGTACGTTCCTTGAATACGTCTTGCTTGACTTTCACCATTTCCTAAATACAACATGTCTCCTCTACCAAGTAATCTTTCTGCTCCAGACGAATCTAGAATCGTCCTTGAATCAACTTGACTAGATACCATAAAAGCAATTCTAGTAGGTATATTACTTTTAATAACACCAGTTATAACATCTACACTTGGACGTTGCGTTGCAATTATCATATGTATCCCCGCTGCACGCGCTTTTTGTGTAATTCTTATAATATAATCTTGAACTTCAGAAGAAGCGACCATCATTAAATCTGCCAACTCATCTATAACGATGACAATATATGGCATTTTTAATCCATAATCTCCGTTTTCTTCAGCTTTTTCATTGTACGATTCTATATTTTTAGCTCCTGCAGCCGCTAAACGTTCAAATCGTTCTTCCATTTCATTAACTGCCCATTTTAATGATGCCGTAGCTGCTTGAGGATCAGATACAACAGGGGCCAATAAGTGTGGAATATCATGATATGGAGCCATTTCAACAGCTTTAGGATCAATCAGTAGCAGTTTTAGCTCTGTCGGTGTTGCTTTATATAATAAAGATACTAACATACTATTAATAAATACTGATTTCCCCGAACCTGTTGCCCCCGCAATCAGACCGTGTGGCATTTTAGCTATATTTGTAACTTGGGGTTGTCCAAATAAGTCTACACCTAATGCCACAGTTAAAGGTGAGGTTGCTTCTTTGAAGACTTTAGAATTTAAGACTTCTGATAACATAACTGGACGTGACTTTTTATTTGGTATCTCAATTCCCACACTTCGTTTTCCGGGAATTGGTGCTTCTATTCTAATATCTTTAGCTGCTAAAGCTAATTTTAAGTCATCTGTCAAATTTGTAATTTTATTAACTTTAACTCCCCTATTTAACGTTACTTCAAATTGAGTAACTGTTGGGCCAATAGTCCAATTAGTAACTTCGGCTTTAACATGAAAAGCCTCTAAAGTCTCATTTAGAATATCTACTTCTTGTAACACCCATTCATCCATCTCATCTTCATCATTAATTACAGGATCTGGTAGTAATGACATTTCCGGGAATTTATACATTAAATTTTCCTTATTGTCACCTTTTTGCGACTGATTAAATAAGGATAAGTGACTTTGCATATCATTCTTTTCTTGTTGCATAATTTCATCTAAAGAACGATCTAATGCTTTTTTCTTAGGAGCATTATCATCTTGTTGCTTAAGTTCTACAGTTTTTTCAATTTCTTCATGATGATAATTTCTAGCTGTTTCGTAAGGAATTACTGTATCCATACTATTGTCGTCACTTTCTTCTGAAGAAATAGTATCAATATCATTTTGTTCCATAGAATCTTCTGAAACTTCTATCTCGTTACTATTTATATCTTCTGTCTCCTCATTTCCTTGATTCTCTTCATCATCAGTAGGCTCGCTAATTTCTTGTTCTTTATTAACTTTAATATCACCATTAGCATTGTCATCATTTATTTCTTCAGTTAACTTACTATCTGCTGGTGTTTCTAATTCATCTTTAGGTAATTCATTTTTATCTTCAATTTGTTGGAGATTATTTTCTTCAAAGATATTATCATCTACAATATCTTTAGACTCTTGAAAATCATCCGTGAATAACCATAAATTATTAAATTTTAATCTCAATTTTGCTACTAACTTACTATATTTTTCTTTGTCATTCTTGTTAGTAAACTTAATAGATGAAGGTGGTACATATGTAGGGCGAAATGAACGTGTTCTATAACTGTCCAAAGTTGTGCTTGTTCGCACAAAAGCTCTTTGACGTCTAATATTTCTTCCTTCAAATTTATGACTAGCTTTCTTAAAAGAAGATGTAGAAGAAACATTTGAACTTTTTTTTGCACTATTTTCATCCATATTACTTGATCGACCTTGTCTACGAAAAAAAGCTGGTCCATCATAATGTTCCATTCTATCTCATCCTATCTAAATTCTTTATTTTCCTATAAAAAATAGGCTAATATTTCAAAATAAATTTGAATACTAGCCCATTCTATCATATTATTACGCTTTATTTACAAATAATTCTGCACCTTTTACAAAATTAAACTCTTTTCCTACTTCAAAAGCATCGGTTTCAGGTAAAATCAAAATTCCTCTCTTTTGTGGTGCATTAGGTAACTCTAATTCTCTAGCAGAACAAATCATCCCCATGCTTTCTACACCACGTAATTTTCCAGGAAAAATCATAGCACCATTTGGCATCATTGCTCCTACTTTAGCCACTACAACCTTTTGTCCTTCGTCTATATTTGGAGCGCCACATACAATTTGTAATTCTTGATCATTATCAACTTTTACTTTGGTAATGTGTAAGTGATCAGAATCAGGATGTTCTTTCATACTTTCTACGTACCCTACAACAAATTTTGGATTAGCATCTAAAATTAATTCTGGATCAAAATCATTTTCTTCAAGTAATTTATTCAACTTATCCACTTGTTCTTGATTTAATTTTTCCTCTCCATGTCCTTGTAGGTCCGCCAACACAGTTGAAATATCAAAAAAGTTATATCCTAATGTTGTATTACTTTCAGCGTCAAAAATTCTTACAACATTTCCCTTTTTTTCTGATTTTTGTTGGATTGTATCAGGTCTTAGAACAACAACCAATACATCACCTATACTTTTAGGATTATAACTAGCAATAAACATCTGATTCTTTTCTCCTTTATTAAAATTTTAGATCGCTTTTAAGAAATTTTCTACTTCTTTCTTAGTCTTTCTATCTTTATTTACAAAACGATCTACTTCTTTTCCATCTTCATAAACAATGAAGCTTGGAATTCCATATACATCTAATTCTTGACATAAATCAATATTTTCGTCTCTATCAACTTGAATAAAGTTAAAATCTGAAAATTCTTCTTCAATTTCAGGCATAGCTGGTTTTATAAAACGACAATCAGGACACCAACCAGCTGTGAAAAATAGTACGTATTTTCCCTTTGCTAATTTTTCTTCTAGTTCTTGTTTATCCATTTTTGCCAATTGTTCCATTACAGACACTTCCTTACTTTTTGTAATTAATTATGCCTTAATTATAACTTAAAAAAATAATAAGTAAAATATATTGCTTATTCATCAAATATTTGATATTACTATAGTTAGTTTGAAAGGATTGATGACTGTGAAAAAACTGAACTTACAATTGCTTTTTGCTCTGCTTATTGTCCTTTGTCCGTTATTTTTGCTCATCTTCTATTTAAAAAGGAAGTATATCAAAAATAGCGAGACTGTCTTATCAAAGATAAGAGACGAATTTTCCAAACAGTATATAGTCAAAGATTCCTGGATCCACGTATATCCTCGTCAAAATTATCAATTTAATCAACCATTAACTTATGCTGGTGGTGTAAAATGTATTGATCCTTCAGGAAAAAACATTAATTATACCTTTACTGCAGATGCAAAAACCGGAAAAATTATTGATTCACATATTATCAACTTAGAAATGGGCTTCTAATTTAAAAATTGGTTGCCCTTTTTTACTAAATTTTTCCTCATATTCTGTCATTACATTATCTTCAGCCTCAGGAGATGAGTGTAAGTCCAACCAAACTCCGTCAAATTTCATTCCAAAATTATTCATGCTAACTAAAGAATATTCAAACAATCCTTGGTTATCAGTTTTAAATTCAATATGTCCATTTGAATCTAATACCTCTTTATATTGTTCGAGAAAAGTTTTGTAAGTCAATCTTCTTTTAGTTTGACGTTTCTTAGGCCAAGGATCAGAGAAATTCAAATAGATACCTGCAATTTCACCTTTTTCAAAATATTCTCCTAAGCCACTACCATTAGCACATATTAACTGAAGATTAGGTAGTTTCTCTTCTAACTGTTTCTTCAAGGCAATTCCTACAGCAACTGTCTGTAATTCTAATCCAATGTAATTCTTTTCTGGATTCTTTTTGGCCATTTCAACAATAAAACGACCCTTTCCCATTCCTATTTCAACAAAAATCGGATTATTATTTTGAAAACGTGTGTGCCATTTTCCTTTTAATTTTGTTGGTTCTGTTACTACAAAATCTGGATTTTCTTCAATCAAAGGCTTAGCCCAAGGTTTATTTCTTAATCTCAATACTAGTCCTCCTACAAAAAATAAAAGATAGAGGGGTTAATGTACTAACTTCCTCTATCTCAACAATTCTACATTTTAAAAATTAAGTTCATTAATTAATTCCGATATTTTTAATATGTCTTGGTTCATTTCTGTGAAACGACCACGTTGATGATAGTATTTAACATCGAGCAATAAATTTATCAATGAATACCAGTAAATTCGATACCATAAATCTCTATTCACTTCTAAACCATACTGACGTAACCATTGCTCCCAATTTTTACGTGGGACATATTGACACATTAACATACTAAGATCACTAGCTGGATCAGCAATTCTAGCTGATTCCCAATCTACTAAATAAAGCTTTTCTTTATCTGACAACAACCAGTTTTTATGATTTAAATCTCCGTGACATACTTCATAAAAGTCAGACTTTAAATCAGGCTGATTAGCCTTTAGATAATTTGCTACTTTATTCAATAACGGATGCTGATTTAAATCATCAGGAAGTCCTTCAAAGTATTTTCTCACTAAATCAATTGGCGTAACTACTTTCCCACCAACTTGAATTAACATTTTTTTAAGTACAGGAGTATGGTGAACTTTATATAATAAATCAGATACCGATTTTTGTCCCATTTCACTCCTATATAAAGATCTACCATTTAACCACTCTTGAGCAGTCAAAGTATCACCTGTTGAAATCCTCTTCGTCCATATTAGTCTAGGTGCTATTTCTTCCAAAGACAATGCTGCTAAAAAAGGAGAGGTATTTCGTTTTAAAAATACTTTTTGATCACTTTTTATTCCCATATATGCTGTATCTGTGTCACCACCGATTGGGAGGATTTGCCATCCATTTTCTAAATTAAGATTCATAATGACTTACTCCTCGCATTTAGTGCTAACTAAACTAAGTCTACAAATATATCTATTAAGTGTCAAGATTTTTCTAATCTTAAATTTGCATATCCATAAACAAACAGGATGCATTCGACTAATACAAGGGCAAGGAAGGCTCCTGAGAGTAGTAGGTTTTGGATAGCTATATATACGGCTATGGTTGATATAAGGGCATTGATTATCAATAGAGCTAATAAGATACTTTTGAATTCTTTGCCTTTGCTGTTGGTTTCGAGTGGATATAGGTGTACGAATACATTATCGTCAAAGTACTTGTATAGTGGTAACATTTGGAAGCCGATTAAGTAGATGAACAACATTCCTATTACCAGGCTAAGCCAAAATTTAGGGATAAAGAGTAGGACAATGAACTCGATAACGGTTAAGCGTATATACAGGCCACTATATTCACCATTTCGGATGATTGCCCTAATGAATAGGTAGCCATATACGTTTTTAAACTTAGGTATGAGCCAGTCTAGGTACTTTCTGCGCTTAGCTTTCTTCTTTACTTGGGGAACATCTGTAAATAGATTGAAGAAACTGTATTTTCTCATCAGTCTTAGTTTTTCTACGTCTATCAAATAATTCCACTGAACGATTTTATTTTTAGGCAATGATTTCAAATACAGAATTAGTCCAACGGTAATCCCCAATGCGAAATATATGGATACATACAAGCCAAGCATATAAACGATTAAAGGTACCACATAATTAAGGATAAGACTATATTTGCCTGCTTGATACTTCGCTTCAAAGGCTCGGATAAAGAATGAGTTTACCTGGGCAACCTTTAAAACTACCTGACTTAATAATAGGATTATGCTTTCTACTAGGTTTAAATGGACACCGTAGTAAATGAAAGGCAGTAAAACGATCCAGACAACGATTTGAATAACACTGTTTGACACCCAAGCTCGCTTTTGTGCTTTCATCAAATACTCTCTCATACCCTTTTCTTGTGGCAAAAGGAACACTTTATCAGGCTCATCAATTAATGTCCCTACCTTTCCAAACTGCAACATCACAAGCAAGACAATGATTACTACCGGCTTGGCCCATGGGTACGATAGATCTACATTTAAGGACTTTATGAAATTAGAGTATGTGTAGCTTATTCCACCCAGTAAAAAGAGTAACGCAATTACAAAATGATCGTTGAATACATAGCGATAGTACTTGATCATTCTCTTTAGATACAGGTTTAATCGCTTCTTCCATAGATTATTCATTGGCCTTTTCCCCTTTAGTCAAACTCAAATAAATCTCAGAAAGAGAAGCATCTTGCTTATTAAATTGAGCTCGTAATTCTTCCAATGTCCCACTTGCCTTTAATTCTCCATGATTGATCATTACAAATCGATCGCAGTACTCTTGGGCCGTTCCTAGTACGTGCGTAGACATTAACACAGCTGATCCTTTCTTTTTAACGTCATCTATGAGCTTTAATAGATCATCTGTAGCCAATGGATCCAATCCCAAAAACGGCTCATCAATAATAAAGAGCTTAGCCTTAGTAATGAAGGCACACACGATCATTACCTTTTGTTTCATACCCTTTGAGAAGTTGGCTGGAAACCACTCTAATTTATTCTGTAATCTAAATATTTCCAATAGCTCATTGGCCCTTTTCCAAGCTTCATCTTTATCTAAATTATATGCCAGTATCGTCAACTCTATATGTTCCTTTAACGTTAATTCATCATATAAAATGGGCGTTTCCGGAATATAAGCAATCTTACTCTTGTATGCTTGTGCATCTTCATCAATAGTTATTCCATCTATCTCAATTGAACCCTTCATAGCATGTAATAACCCTATAATATGATTAATTGTCGTTGACTTTCCGGCACCATTCAGACCAATCAAGCCCACCAATTCGCCATTATCAACACTAAAATCAATCCCTTTCAACACTGGTATTTGGGAATAACCACCTACTAAATTCTTAACCTTTAAAGTCATTCTACATTCCTTCTATTTCTTAATTTAATATCATCTTAGCAGCAGTTAAAAATTATGTCTAGTAATCGCCTAATAGGTGTATAATTGTAGATAGATTAACTTGAAAGAAGGTAGAAATTTATGGAAGATTGCATTTTTTGTAAAATCATTGCTGGTGAAATTCCTAGCACAAAAGTCTATGAAGATGATGAAGTATTAGCTTTCCTAGACATTTCACAAGTTACTCCTGGACATACTTTGGTAGTTCCAAAAAAACATGTAGCTAATATTTATGAATACGATACAGATTTAGCTGCTAAGGTTTTTAGTCGTATTCCAATGCTTGCCAGAGCTATTAAAAATTCTAATCCTAATATTTTAGGTCTTAACATCCTTAATAATAACGGTGAAGTTGCTTATCAATCTGTGTTCCATTCTCATATACATTTGATTCCTCGTTATAGTAAAAAAGAAGGATTCGGCCTTAGATTTGATGATAATTCTTCAAAATATGATAGTAAAAAACTTCAAGAAATTGCTAATCAAATTTCTTCTAAGGTTGAGAAATAATCTATGAAAAAAAGAAAACTTATTATTCCAATTACTCTAGGTGTTGTTGGATTAGCTTATTACAATAGAAAAGCTCTTAAAAATGAATTTCTTGTCTATAAAGATTACTATGAAACCTTATCTAAAGAACTTTCACAAGTTTCTTTTGCTTCAAAGAAAGTCTTATTTAATGTAATGCAACTATTAGATCAGGTTAGTGAATCTTCTGATACTATTGAAAATTTATTAACTGAAATTGACGATTTTTCTCAAGAAGTTAATAAAACTTTAGATAGTTTTTGATTTTTAGACTTTTTCTTTTATTTTTTTGTAAGATTTAGTTTTTTTTACTATCATTTCAATATCTGTGGTATAGTTATTATCGTTAATTTAAATTAATTGAATGGATGTGTATATTTATCATGAAAAAGAAATGGTTAGTTGCCATATCTGGTATTGTTTTAACTTTCGGTCTTGCTGCTTGTTCAAAGACAGTAGCTACAACATCTGGCGGAAAGATTACTGAAAGTGAATACTATAGTAGTATGAAGAAAACTTCTTCTGGTAAGCAAGTTCTTCAACAAATGATTTTAAATAAAGTTCTTGAAAAAGAATATGGTTCAAAAGTTTCTGACAAAAAAGTTAATGAACAATATAATACTTACAAAAAACAATATGGTTCTTCTTTTGATTCTGTTTTAGCACAAAATGACATGACTAAATCTGGTTTCAAACAAGAAATTCGTTCTAACTTACTTTTAAAAGAAGCTGTAAAAGATAATACAAAAATCACCAATAAACAATTAAAAGCTCAATGGAAAGAATATGAGCCTAAAGTTACAGTAGCTCATATTTTAGTATCAAAGAAAAGTACTGCTGAAGACATCATTAATAAATTAAAAGAAGATGGAAGTTACGCTAACTTTAAGAAATTAGCTAAGAAGTATTCTACTGACTCTTCTACTAAGAACGATGGTGGTAAATTAGCTGCTTTTGACAACACAGATACTTCATTAGATAGTACTTTTAAGAAAGCTGCTTTTGGATTAAAGCAAGGATCATTTACAACTGAACCTGTAAAAACAGAATATGGTTACCATGTAATTTATTCTATTAAGAACCCTGGCAAAGGTAAAATGTCAGATCATACTTCTGAATTAAAATCACAAATCATCGATTCTAAGATGAGTGATTCTACAACTCTACAAACAGTTGTATCTAAGGTTCTAAAGAAGGGTAATGTATCTATTAAAGATAAAGATTTACAAAATATTTTATCTAGCTACTTAGGTAGTTCTTCTAGTTCTAAATAGAACAAAAGGCACAAGTCAATTTCGACTATGTGCCTTTTTATTTTCTAATAAAATAATATCTACTTGATATCTTTATTCTTTAGGTTTGTAGAAATTACGACCATCAAGACCAAAAATACGCTCAGAAAATTCACCAAATTCTGTATGACTTAACGAACTCTTCATCATTTGAATCGATGCATCAAGTTGATCGATTTGATGTAATACTTCAGCTTCCATAATATGTGGTCTGACCGGTGACCCATATTCTAACAAACCATGGTGTGATAATATCATATGCCTTAGCAAAATTACTTCTTCGCTATTATAATCTATCTGCAATATCTCACACGCTTTTACAATTTCTTCGTCAACAATTACAATATGCCCTATCATGTTACCTTCTAGTGTATATTTAGTCGCTATCGGTCCAGATAATTCTTTTACTTTCCCCAAGTCATGAAGAAGAACTCCTGCATATAACAATGACTCATTTAATACATCATATTCCTTGGCAATTGCTTTGGCTAACCTCAACATAGATACTGTATGAAATGCTAATCCTCCAGAAAAAGCATGGTGATTTTTCTTAGCCGCAGGAAATGAAAAGAAACTATCATGATATTTATTTAGCAAATATCTCACTATTCTATTCCATTTAGGATTAGTAATTTCAAAAAATGTATTGTTAATTTCTTCTTCAATTTTTTTAATTGATTCTGGTGCAGTTTGTAAATAATATTCAGGTTTGTTAGGTTCATTTTCTGTAGCAATTCTTAAATTAAATATCTTAATTTGCGGATTATCTTGATAGTTCTCTCTTTTTCCTTTTAATCTGACAACTTTTCCTTCTTTAAATTCTTCGATTTCTTTTTCAGTTGCATTCCAGAATTTAGCACTTATTTCACCTGATTTATCAGCAAAATTAAAGGCAATAAACTTTTTTCCGTTTTTCGCTACTCTTACTTCAGCACTTTTAATCAAAACAAAAATATCCATATTTTCATTTATTGAAAAATCTAATAACTTTTTTTCTTCCATTCCTACTTTTCCTCACACTTAATGTTTCTCTAAAACTTATTTTAAAATAAAAACTCCCAGTTAAGCAACTCTGTGCTTCCATGGGAGTTAAATCTTAACCTTCTATATCATATACTTCACTTAAAGGTTTAAAAATTATCTTATTCAAATCATCAATCAAAACACTGATGGCACGTTCTTTTTCCATCAATTCCATCATTAGTGGATATTGTGAAGCTTCTTGACTAATTTCTTGTAATGATTTCATCACTTTTTCGTCAAGCGTTCCTTGCATTTGTTGTTCTTGTAAAGTTTTTTGTGCTTCTCTTAACTTCTTATAAACTGCAAAAGTAGCATCATCTGCCTTAACTTTAGCAACAACTGCTTGCAAATCTTTGTATTCTTGTGATTCACGTAAATCTTTTTCTAATTGATTAGCTGTATCATAAACATTTATCATAATAATTCCTCCAAAATCTTTATATTCTTATTTTAACATATATTCTTATTGTCCAAACCATTCTTGTAATTTTTGTTTTCCTTGATCAAACAAAGATGAAGCCTTACTTCCCCAATCAGATGCTGATTTAGAGAATGAATCATCTAATGTTTCACCTGCTTTTCTAAATGTATCCCATACATTTGATGAACTTGAAGAAGCTCCACTTTCTTGGGCTACCATAGTTGAAGCTGGTTTAACAGTAAACGTATTTCCAGCAGTATGAGGCAAAATACCTTCCATTTCATTCTTAAATAGACTTGCTCCACCTCTAATGCCTTCTTCACTTAACGAATACTTAGTAGAATCAAAGCCTACCCAAGTTGCTACTACTACATCAGGTGTATATCCTATATACCAATGATCATTTTCATTTGAACTATTAGATGCTGTTAAACTTTCGGTAGAACCAGTTTTCCCAGCAATCGTATATCCACTTGGACTAGCAGATTGACCTGTTCCACCTGTTCTATATACATCCATCATCATACTAGTCATCTCATTGGCAATTTTTTTAGTCATTATTTTTTTAGAATCATTCTCTGTATTATCCACAATCACTTTGCCCTGTGCATCGACTATCTTTGTAATAAAATGTGCAGTATATAATTTCCCTCCATTTGCAAAGGCTGTATAAGCATTGGCCATTTGATAAGGTGAAACTCCCTTCTTCAAGCCACCTAATGCTAAACTTAGATTTTCGTCATCTGAAGTTAACTTTATTCCAAATTTTTCGACAGACTTATAACCTTTAGAAACTCCAATTTTATTTAATAGCCATACAGCAGAAGTATTTTTACTTTCAGCTAGGGCCTGGTACATAGGAATTTCTCCAGAGTACACGTCATTCCAGTTATGAGGCTCATACTTATCTTTACCATATGCCTTTAATTCATCTTTTACATCAGTATCATAATGATATCCTGACTGAAGAGCTGGAGTATATACAGCTAAAGGTTTTATCGTTGATCCTGGTGATCTTACTAATTGTGTACCACGATTATACCCTCTAAATACATGAGTTCCTTCTCTTCCACCTACAACTGCAGCTACACCCCCATTTTGAGGATTAATAGCAATAGATGCCCCTTGTGCTTTAGTTCCATCTTCTGCATTATATGGGAATAAACTACTGTCAGCAAAATCATCTTGCATTTCATTTTGATAATTTTGATTCAAGGATGTATATATTTTATATCCTCTATTCATAATATCTGTTTCGCTTAACCCATATCTATTCATCGCCTCGTTAATAACTGCATCAAAATAATATGGATATCTATAACTAGATGTATATTGATAGTTATCATTTGTTGTCATTGGAGTTGCTTGATACTGACTAACTTGTTCTGCGCTTAACTTTTTATTATCCTCCATCAATCCCAAAACTACATTTCTTCTATCTCTTGAAGCCTGGGGATGATCTATTGGATTATAAGCTGTTGGACTCTTTAACATACCCGCTAAGGTAGCTGCTTGTGGCACACTTAATTCACTAGCATGTACACCAAAATATTTCTCAGCTGCATCCTCTACTCCCCAAACACCATTTCCAAAATAAGCGTTATTTAAATACATCGCTAAAATATCTTTCTTTGAATAATCATTCTCTACCTGCATAGCAATAAATATTTCTTTAATTTTTCTTGAAAATGTCTGTTCTTGAGAAAGAAATGCATTTTTTACAAGTTGTTGCGTTAGTGTACTACCACCGCCACTTATATAATCTCTGTGTAAAATCTTGTTTTTAGCATATAAAAGAGCAGCTCTTCCAATACCAGTAATAGAGAAACCGTACTCATGGTAGAAATTACGATCTTCTGTAGATAAGACAGCATTTTGAACATTATCAGATATCTTATCAAGAGGTACCCATGTCCCTTTTTGTGAATATAATGCTCCTGCTTTTTGTCCTTTATAATCATAAATCTCAGTGGAGGTTTGTAATGCTGATTTTAACCCTCTAACATTTGTCTTTTTGGCTAAAAAAACTCCATAACTACTAATTAAGAAAAATATACTTAAAAAGACTATTGTTAACCATCGCCATCCTTGATATCTTGTCCATTTTTTCTTAAACCAAGAACCAAAAATTCTAGAATTAGCTAAAAAGTCATCCTTTATCTTTTCAAAAAAATCTTTTATCTTCATTCATTAACTTCCTTGTCAATAAAATTACTCAGTATATTTTATCACAATTATGTATCTATTTATCTATCTAAGCCTATCTTCATAGGAAATTCTTAAATTCTTCGATTGCTTTGTTGGCTATTCTCATATTTCTTTCCTTCTGGAGAAGAACTCTTTTCTGTCTTAATTCTTTTATTTTTTTGTTGACTGTTACACGTGTAGTGCCTAATATTTTAGATAATTTCTCTTGATTTAATGATCTAGGTAACTCGTAATGTCCATTCTTATCTTTCTCATCTATAAATATTGCATATAGTCTACATGTCCTATCTAATGCTTCTAGTTTATTACGATTACCAATTTCTTGAGATAAACTCTTTAAAAAATCCAGTTCCTCAATAATATCATCCCAAACTAGATTACAAAATTCTTTACCTGCTCTAACTAATTTCTCCATAACATCATGTTTAATAACCAATACAGTCGCTATTTTAGAAGCAACTGTTACTCTTTCACAACATAACTCTTCATTTTGACTAAAATTAGGGAAAAATCTTCCCCTACCTTTATAAAAAGGAATCTCCCTATCACCGTATAACTTTGTAATTTCAATATTTCCATTTATTAAATAGTAATAGTGTGTACGATCATCAACTTCATTGTAAATAGTTTCTGCATACTTGAATTTTTTTATACGACAAGCTCTTGCTAAAATCTCCTGTTCTTCATTACTTAAAGTGAATTCTTTTTTTATTATACTTCTCATAATTTCTCCTTAAATTAAATATTTTCTATATATAGTACCTAATTATTTACTCCATTTGTATATCTTGCTCTTAATTCTCATTATTAATTAATTATTTTACAAAAAATTTTGCAACATTATTTTTACAATTTAAATTTCTGGCTTTTTTTGATATGCTTAATTTAGTCATTTTCAGAAAGGATGGGAATTTTGCTTAATTTTTGGTTGGAATCTAATATCATTACTAAAAAAGTTAGCACTGATACTAATATTTTCAAAAAATATATCGATAACTTTAATTGGGATGAATTACTTTCTAAAGTTATAACAACAACTATTTTGTTATTGTTAGTTTCGTTGCTATTTTATATTTTTCATTATATTGGTAAGAAAATTATCAAACGAGCTTTTAAAAAAAATCGTTTGGTTGAGTCATTGTCTTCTGGAAGAATTAATACAGCTTACACATTATCGCAAAATATCTTCCATTATTTTATTTTGTTCTTCTATTTTTATGCAGTATTATCTTTGCTAGGGATTCCAATAGGCTCTTTAATTGCTGGTGCTGGAATCATGGGTGTTGCAATAGGTTTAGGTGCTCAAGGATTTGTTACTGACGTGGTTACTGGATTTTTTATTCTTTTAGAACAACAATTTACAGTTGGTGATGACGTTAAGATCGGGACTATTTCTGGAAAGGTAGCAGCTTTTGGTTTAAGAACGACACAAATTCTTGACTATGATGGTACCCTACATTACATACCTAATCGAAGCATCACAATTGTTAGCAATCTTTCACGTAATGATATGCGAGCCCAAATTGATATCCATGTTAAGCCTAACCAAGACTTTGATAAAATTAAAACTGTTATACAAAATGTAAACAAATCCTTAACTCCCAAATTTGATGATATTACCAAAAAACCGCAAATTTTAGGTGTAGTTGAAACTCCAAATGGTCTTGTTTACAGAGTAATTATTTTTACTAAAAATGGTGCCCAAGCTCCTGTTCAAAGAGCATTTCTCGCAAAATATTTAGAGGCTTTAAAACAAGCTGGTTTAGAGATGCCTATTTCTCCTATTAATCTATCAGCTAAGTAATCAATTATATATAGCAAATACCCCGTAATTATTAGATAAAAATCTAAGTAACTACGGGGTATATTTTTATGAATGAAAGACACATTCAAAATGCATCTATTTATTTAAGCTTTCTTGTCTATTTTTAAGATAACCTGTGATTGCATTTACACCTAACATAATCGATTCTTCTTTAGGTGCTAAATATTCAGAATGTAGAGAATAAGGACTATCTACTCCTAACCAAAACATTGTTCCTGGAATTTTTGAAATTAAATAGCCAAAGTCTTCTCCCGTCATCGCAGGTAATGTTTCAACAAAATCTACATCATCTTCATTTTTCATATAATTAATGAAAGCTTCTGTTGTGTTACCATCATTTTCAACAGGATAATATCCACCTTGATGTAAATCGATTTCCAATTCACAATCGAAACTATGTGCTATTCCTTCAGCAATTGTACGTACACGCTTTTGAATAAGCAAATTATTTTCTTGAGTTAAAGCTCTTATTGTCCCATCTATTTGACAAACACCAGAAATTACATTTCCTGTTGTTCCTGCAGAAAAATGACCTAAAGTAACTACACCTGATTGAATCGGATCGACATTTCTACTTACAATAGTTTGAATTTGGTTAACGAATTGAGCTCCTGCAACTACCATATCATTAGCTTGATGTGGATATGCAGCATGCCCACTTTTACCAATAAATTTCACATGTATTTCACATGTACCTGCAAACAAAGTACCTTTACGACAACCAATTGTACCAGCAGGAAGTTGTGGATTATCATGTAATGCATAGATTTCATCTGGCATCCATTCGTCTAATTCACCACTTCGATAAAGTTTCATTCCACCACTTGCATTTTCTTCCGCAGGTTGGAAAATAAATGTCATATTATATTTAGGACGATGACTAGCAAAATAACTTAATACACCTAAAGCAACCGTCATATGAATATCGTGTCCACATGCATGCATTCTCCCCTCATGCTTTGATGAAAATGGCAAACCTGTTTTTTCCTCAACTGGTAATCCATCAATATCAGTTCTATAACCTATGGTATAATTCTTATTTTCACCATTAAGATGAACCAAGATAGCTGTCTTCCATCTTTTTATCTCTAAATTCTCTTGTGGTAAGCCGTTAATTATTTTTAACAAATAATCAGAAGTTTCATATTCCTCCAAACCGATTTCTGGTATTTGATGAAGATCTCTTCGGATTTTTATTAATTCATTTTCTTGTAAAGTCATAATTACACCCTTTATCTATTTTAATCATACTCATTATACTCTAATATAACCAGATTAAATAGCCCTATAAACAAAAAACATGTGAAACAATTTATATTTCACATGCTCTTTATTAATTATAATTTACGTAAATCATCAACAATTTCAGTTTTAGAATCATCCACTTGGGAAACATCTTTAACTTTCTTAGCAGGCATTCCCATAACTACAGTGTAAGGTTCTACATCTTTAGTGACAACAGCGCCAGCACCTACCACTGCACCTTTACCAACACGTACACCTTCAAGGACTACTGCATTAGCTCCGATTAAAACATCATCTTCAATTACAACTGGTTGTGCAGAAGGTGGTTCTACCACACCTGCTAACACTGTTCCAGCACCGATATGACAGTTCTTGCCGACAATCGCACGGCCACCTAATACAGCTCCCATGTCTATCATTGAGCCTTCACCTATTTCAGCCCCAATATTGATTACAGCCCCCATCATAACAACAGCATTATCACCAATTTCAACTTGGTCACGGATAATTGCGCCTGGTTCAATTCTTGCATTGAATTTCTTCTTATCTACCATCGCTACTCCAGTATTTCGACCATCATTTTCTAGATGATAACTTTCAACAGAGGAATCCTTCAAGATAGGTTCTACATCTGCCCAATCGCCAAACATAACACCAACATTGTCAGTAAAGTATGTTTCAACATTTGAAGGTACGTCTAAAGAATTTAAATCTCCCTTTACATAAACCTTAACTGGCGTCTTCTTTTTTGATTCAGCTATTGTTCTAATAATATCATGAGCGTCAAGTTTTGCCATTATTTTTCCTCCTTATTAGGCCTAATTATTTAGGTTCAGTTACATAAAAATTATCAAATTCATGTGATAAATAATTCATACTTTTCAATAATTCTCTCCTGGTAACAATACCTAAAAAACGATTATCATCATCTACAACAACTAAAAAAGGTTGATTAACTAAGCGATGCAATATCTCCTCACAATCAGCTGTCGGTTTTATTGTTTCTACCTCTGTCTGCATAACATCTTTAACTTGTTTTTTTGAAAGACATCTTGCATCGATTCCTTTTAATCCTAACATTTCTTCAGTTATCATAGACAATGAAAGTAATCCTTTAAATTTTTGATTATGATCTAAAACAGGAATTTTAGCATATCTCACCTTAGTCAATACCATAAAAGCATGATCTAAATGATTTTCTTCTTGAACATTTGCTACAATATCAGCTGGAATTAAAAAATCCTCACTGTTTCTCATTAACATTTGTTCAATTGGTTGTGACATCATATGTAATTTCCTCCTTTAATCACTAATAATATTCTAGTGTATTGTTTGAATATATTGCAACTAAAAACACTATTTTCACAAACTTTTTTGATTTTTGAAAATTATTACTCTAATTTTCAAGTTGCTTATTGACATAGCTTTAATCACTCATTATTATAATATGAGTATTAATATTACTTACATACATATAACATATATCTTTAGGAGGATAATATGGATTTTCCATTATTTACACGATTAGCTGCAGAATTTTTTGGAACTGCAATTATGCTTATGTTAGGTAACGGATCTGTAGCTGACGTTGAATTAAAAGGAACTAAAGGCTACCATAGTGGTTGGATTACAATCTCCATCGGTTATGGTTTTGCTGTTTTGGTTCCAGCCTTGATGTTTGGTAGTGTTTCTGGGGGACAATTTAACCCTGCTATGACTTTAGGTTTAGCTATCAATGGAGCATTTCCATGGAATGAAGCATTTTTATACATATTAGCACAATTCTTAGGTGCCATCGCTGGTCAATTGGTCGTAGTTGCTTGTTTCTACCCTCACTACGATATTACTGAAGACCCTGAAAGTATTTTGGGAACATTCTCAACTATTTCTGCAACAAATAGTCGTTTCAATGGTTTCGTTAACGAATTCTTTGGAACATTTACTTTAGTTTTTGGCGCTCTAGCAATTACTCATACTTCATTCTTTGAACATGGTAACCAAGGTGCTGGATACATAGGTATCGGTTTACTAGTTATGGTTTTAGTTACTTCATTCGGTGGACCTACTGGACCTGCTTTAAACCCTGCTCGTGACTTGGGTCCTCGTATCGTTCATGCATTACTTCCATTAAAACATAAAGGTTCTTCTCAATGGGATTATGCATGGGTTCCAGTATTAGCACCTATTTGCGCTGCTGTTTCAGGCGTTTTAATTTATAATATTATTTTTGGACTTTAATGTCTGAACTATAGCTAACTTTTCTTACTACAAAGGGGTTAGCTTTTTTATTATCAAAAAGAACCAGTAAAGATAGTAACTTACTTCTTTACTGGTTCTTTTTCGTCATTTTTATTGATCAGAATCACTTTCTGCCGATGAAGATGATGTATCTATTGATTCTTTTTTATTAGATTTTAATGTGTTCTTTACACTTGATACATTAGCATCATTTTGATCTGTTGTTGTTAATTCAGGTGCATCTGAGCTATAGTCATCAATAGTTGTTTTATTTCCATTTTTAGACCATAGCGATGTAGACTTCTTTCCTAAATCCTCTTGAATCTTTAAAATCTGACCATATTGATTGGTGTAGTTATAATTCTTAGGATCAACAGGAGTAAATCCCGTCGGTATATAAAATCTTAAGAGATTCTTGTTATTCAATGTATCTGATAAGGAAAGTTCAGTATTAACCTTTTCCCTATCCTTCTTTATCTCATCTTTAACTTTTTGACTAGGATGAGTTAATATTTTTCCCGTACTATTCTGGTAAATAGTATTACCAATTACTGTATATTTTGGAGTTATAAAATCTTCATTTCTAAAAGCAACTACTTGATCGTGTTTTGATGAAAATAAATCCGTTCCAAATTGAATGTAATCACGAGAATCTATTCCCAATAGATGCAGTAACGTTGGCAATACATCTATTTCTCCACCATATTGAGTCTGAACACCACCATCTTTAGTACCTGGTATATGTATCATAAATGGTACTCTTTGCATTTGAGTATTATCAAAATCACTCCATGTAGATGAAGATTTACCTAACAATGAAGCTAATTTTAGGTTCCTAGTATCAGATATTCCGTAGTGATCACCATATAAAACGATAATCGAGTTGTCATATAATCCTGACTTCTTCAAATATTCAAAAAATTCTTGCACAGCTTGATCCAAATAATGAGCTGTCACAAAATAATTATTTATCGAAGCATCTGATGTATTAGCCTTATCAAAGGATGTATTTTGATCATCTAAAGCAAAAGGAAAATGATTGGATACAGTTACAAATTTAGTATAGAAAGGTTGTTGAAGTCTTTCTAAATACTTAACAGAATCATGGAATAATAATTTATCTTTTAATCCATATTCAGTTAAATTATTTGCATCAGTATTATAGTAACTAGAATCAAAGAAATAATTATATCCTAAATTCTTATATACATTATTTCTATTCCAAAATGATCCAGAATTCCCATGAAAGACAGCCGAGGTATAACCTTGAGACTGACCTAATATAGCCGGAGCACCCTCAAATGTATTATCAGTTCCAAGTATTGAAAATAGAGAACCTTGAGATAATCCATACGTACTAGTTTCCAACATATTTTCAGCGTCAGAAGTTTTCCCCTGTCCTACCTGATTAAAAAAGTTAGCAAAACTGTATGTCTCTTTACTATTGTATAAACTGTTTAAAAATGGGGTAACTTCCTTATCATTTAGTTTGTAATTAATCAAAAATTGTTGAAAACTTTCTAAATGAATAACGATTACATTACGTCCCTTTGCTATTCCATACATTTTAGAATTTGGTTCAGCATAATGATTACGCGTAAAATTAATGATGTTATTTAAGTCTGAACTTCCAGCTTTATTACGAACTTGACTGTTCCTTGCTGTCTTCAATCCATCATAAACCATATAGGTATCTATTCCCAGATACTTTACTAGATAATTTCTATCAAAAGTTCTTGACAATAACTGTGGACGGCTAATTTCACCTAAAGTAATATTCAATACTAAGCAAAATAACGAAAATGAAGTTAAAGCTAATGCTTGCACTCGTGGAATTGGGCGTTTGTCTAAATGAAGAAACCCGGTGATAAAGCCTAAAGCAACTATTATTATATCTGCAACAATAATAATATCTTGTGGTTTCAACAACGCAAACGAGCTTCCAC
Source organism: Ligilactobacillus sp. MP3 (assembly GCF_024436335.1). Taxonomy (NCBI): domain Bacteria; kingdom Bacillati; phylum Bacillota; class Bacilli; order Lactobacillales; family Lactobacillaceae; genus Ligilactobacillus; species Ligilactobacillus sp. MP3. The sequence goes on along the minus strand of NZ_JANFQI010000002.1, from coordinate 35,279 downwards.
TCAATCCCTGTGATACCGTAGAGTATCCAAATATCGTATTAATTGTCATAAAATCTGTGAATTCACGATAATAGATGACATTAAACATCAGTAAAGCTGTATTCGCAATATAAATCAATCCCATAAATATATATGATGGAATCGTCCTTTTAATATACAAAGCTATCCCCAATAAGAGCAGTGTCGTAGCTAAAGGGTTAACTAAAAGTACAAAATATTGATAGATGCCCTTAACTCCTAAATGAAAGTCTATAAAATAAACTAAAATAGTCTTTAACCAAAACAAAAAGACTAGCAAGGAGAAAAATCCCCAGCGTGTGTTAAGGAACTTTTTTATTCGGAGTAAATTCAAGATAGTTACGTCCTTTCTCAATCTTAACTAACTTATAATTCTACCCCTTATCTAATTTATACGTCAATTAAGATAAAGATAAATTAAGAAATGCTTATTATCTTATATTGATATTTAAGAGATTGTAAGGAAAATTAATAATTTATCTTCATTTTATGTGTTCAAATTTACTACTCTAGAAAATTTTTTTATATATTTTTGTAATAATATCTTCCTAGCTACTTGGAATCGAAAATATCTATGAATTCATCAACTAACTTTGTTCTGTCGAAAGCTGAAGTATAAAATTGATATTCATTTGACGTAAGGTTATGATGATTTCCTCTGAACTATATTTCTCTGACAAGTAGTGTTTTTCAAGAATTCATAAATAAGAAGCACGACAAAACAGGTTAAGAGATGCACATTAATCGTTTCTTTTTTTCTGACATACATAGGTCTGGTTCGAAATTCACTTTTCATAATCCGGAAACTTTCTTCGATTTCTCATTTTTGTTGGAATGCTATTTGCAAGTATAAAGTCTCGTGTTGCTTTCTCCATTTTAAAACTTTTAACTTGAAATCATCAGTATAATCAAGTTTGGGTGAACGAATTTCCGGACCTTGAACACCGTATTTTGATAACGAGCAACCCACATCAGAATAGAACCATGTTTTTTAATTCCTAATGATCGGTGAACCAATTCTAGATAAATACGCTTTAAGTTTAATTTCAAAACTAAATTTAATCATAGTAACCCCCCCCATAGTTAAAAATTTCCGTCCAACTATGAGTTCACTGCACTCACGATTTTGTGAATTAACCATTTTTTTATTTAGAACTGAGTTTTTCCCATCCTCTTTTTTTAGGAAAATAATTCATAGAAACAGCTACTTTTAAAGTGAATGTTATCCTCGTGGAAAGTAAAAATCGCTATAAAATAATCCGCCTGATAGAGCATCATTTAATTTGCCGGACAATACATAACAAGGTTATCTGCCTTAATTGTTATCAATTTTTAATTGCTTCTGAATAATATCCTTCAAGGCAATATATTCTGATGGAAGTTTATCCGTTGCAACCCACATATGAATTGATGTAGATTGCAAACTTTCAATATAAAAACTATTGATATTTTGCTTATCTAATAAAACAACCTGGGGTAATAATGAAATTCCACCACCCATAGCAACCGTATTAAGAATTGCTTCTACAGTATCTAATTCTATCATCTTTGGTAATTCCGATTGATGTAAGTTCCACCATCCTAAAAGGACTTTCCTATAGGGGCAGGACTCGATACTATTTATAATAACTGGATATTTCCAAATATCCTTCTGTGAGTGGCAAGAGCTTGGAGTTATCAGCACTAAATTTTCTGGGGAATTGAGAATTTGCTTGCCGTAACAGATGTTATGGGAGTTATTAGTGATTATACAATCTAATTGTCCGTTAGATAGTTTTTGTTCCAAATCATCTTGGTTAAGCGTAGAAACAGACAATAATACATTTGGAAATTGTTTCTGATATTCAATGATACATTGGGGTAATAAATAACCAGCAATTGTCTGTGTTGTTCCGATTTTCAATGTTTTAGGATGGTTTTGAAAGGATTTCAATGTCTTGTCTAGTAAAGAAATTATCTTTTCAGCTTGATACAGCAATTTTTCCCCGTCTTTTGTCAGAGTTACACCTTTACTATGACGAATAAATAATGTTGTATTTAATTCTCTTTCTAATTTTTTGATATGCGCAGTGATATTGGATTGAACATATCCCATATTTTCCGCAGACTTCGATATAGATTTTGTACGAGCTACTTCCCTAAATATTCTAAGTTCCAAGCTTTCCATAATAGTTCCTCCGCTATCATTTAAAATGATATCTATCATCATTAACAACTATTATACACACAACGAGCTGATACGTATAATTAAATTGTAAAAAAATATGCAGGTTAGCTGTTGAAGAAAGAAGGAAAAAATAATGATTGCTATGCAATATAAGATTCTACTACCAGATGACTATGACATGGACGTGATTAGGCAACGAGTAGCTGTTAATGGATATAAAACGGATGGTTTTCAGGATTTACTATTTAAAGCATACCTTATAGCCGAAAAAGTTGATTCCACAAAAAGTTGTAATGAGTATTCTCCACTCTATGTATGGAAAGAGAATAGCGGTATGAACAAGTTCATTTTTGAAGGTTACTATGATAATATTCTAAATTCGTTCGGCTGGCAAAAAATAAATATAGGTATTCCAATGACGTGTCATTTGGAGAAAGACTTTAATCGGTCAAAATTTGCTCTTGAAATTGAACATGAAGTTACGCCAGTACAACAAATGGAACCTATAAACTTTTCATTAGATATTGACGATTGTACAGGAAAGGTGCTGATATACAATCCAGACAAATGGAAATATGTAGAATACTATTTCTATAAAGATATGCCTATTAAAAAATCTGTTGGAAAAATTTATAAAGTATTACATTTATCACAATAAATAGCAAAAATATATGGCTATCAATCCTGAGTTTCGCAGTTATTTAATTATAATATAAGCTTTTAGAGATATTTCTTACTTTACTCAATTTTCGTACTTTTCTCTGAATTCGCCACTATAGAATTTTTTATATTCTCGAGATAATATCTTCCTAGCTACTTGGAATCCGAAAATATCCATGAATTTATCAACTAACTTTGTTCTGTCGAAAGCTGGAGTATAGTTCAAGATAAACGATATTCATTTGACGTAAGATTGTGATAATTTTCTCTGCACTATATTATTTCTCTGACAAATAGTGTTTTTCAAGAATTCATAATAATAGAGTAAAAATATATTAATTTAAGTGTAAAACTTCCGTCTACCCCTTATTTAATTTATACGTCAATTAAGATAAAGATAAATTAAGAAATGCTTATTATCTTATACTGATATTTAAGCAATTGTAAGGAAAATTAATAATTTATCTTCATTTTATGTGTTCAAATTTACTATTTTACGGTATAATGTAAGCGTACAATTATTATTAATAAGGAGAGAATATATAATGGCTCATATTTCATTTGATAGCTCTAACTTAACTAAGTTTGTTAATGACAATGAACTTGGCGAAATGCAAGCTTTAGTAACTGCTGTTGATAAAGAATTGCGCGAAGGTACTGGTGCAGGTAATGACTTCCGCGGTTTCTTAAATTTACCAGTTGATTACGACAAGGACGAATTTGACAGAATTAAAAAAGCAGCTAAAAAAATTCAATCTGATTCTGAAGTTTTAGTTGTTATTGGTATTGGTGGTTCTTACTTAGGTGCTCGTGCAGCAATCGATTTCTTACATCACCAATTCTTCAACCTATTACCAGCTGAAAAGAGAAATGCTCCACAAATTTTCTTCGCTGGTAACTCTATTTCTGGTTCTTATGTACATGACTTAATCGAATTAATCGGAGATCGTGATTTCTCTGTTAACGTAATTTCTAAGTCTGGTACAACTACAGAACCATCAATCGCATTCCGAGTATTTAAGGAAAAATTAATTGCTAAGTACGGTGTTGAAGGTGCTCGTGAACGTATCTATGCTACAACTGATCGTGCTCGTGGTGCTCTAAAGACTGAAGCTGACGCAGAAGGTTACGAAACATTTGTAATTCCTGATGATGTTGGTGGTCGTTTCTCAGTACTTACACCAGTTGGTTTATTACCTATCGCAGTTTCCGGTGCTGATATTGATAAATTGATGCAAGGTGCTGCTGATGCTCGTGAAGAATATTCTGATGCTGATTTAACAAAGAATGAAGCATACCAATATGCTGCTTTACGTAATATTTTATATCGTAAAGGTTATACAACTGAAATTCTTGAAAATTACGAACCAACATTACAATACTTTGCTGAATGGTGGAAACAATTGATGGGTGAATCTGAAGGTAAAGATGGTAAGGGTATCTATCCTTCTTCAGCAAACTTCTCAACAGACTTGCACTCACTTGGTCAATACATCCAAGAAGGTATGCGTAATTTAATGGAAACAGTTATCACTGTAGGAAATCCAACAAATGATACAGATATTCCTAAAGAAGAAGAAAATCTTGACGGCTTAGGTTACTTAGAAGGCAAGTCCATGAACTATGTAAATTCAAAAGCTTTCCAAGGTGTTGTCCTTGCTCATACAGACGGTAATGTTCCTAACATGATTGTTAACATTCCAGATCAAACAGAATACACATTAGGTTACATGATCTACTTCTTCGAAATTGCAGTTGCTATTTCTGGATACTTAAATGGTATTAATCCATTCAACCAACCTGGTGTAGAAGCATACAAGAAGAACATGTTTGCTTTACTTGGTCGTCCAGGTTACGAAGAATTAACAAAAGAACTTCAAGATCGTTTGAATAAATAATTATTAATACAAATAAAAATCACAGTTCTGAAAGATTCAAAGCTGTGATTTTTTTGTTTAGCTAAATTACTATTTAGTTGGATCAAAGAACCAGTAATTTCCATCCTTAGCTAGTAGTTCATCAGAAATTTTTGGTCCCATAGTATTACAATTATAATTTGTCAATTCATCAGGGGTTACATCTTCATTGTCCCATGCTGTTCTAACGGAATCAATAAATCTCCAAGAATAGTAAACCTCTTCCCAATGAACAAAATTAGTAGCATCGCCTTTTACCGCATCTAAAATTAGTTTCTCATAAGCCTCTGGTGTAATTGCTTGTGTTGAGATATCATGACGGTAGCTCAATGCTCTATTTTCCAATTTATATCCTGATTGACTAACTTTCTTAGTATTAAGAGTTAAACTCATACCTGGATTTGCATCAATATCAAATGACAAAACATTAGGTAACAATTTCTTATTAGCATTAAAAATGTTATTAGGCATATTCTTAAATACTACGTCAACACGAGTAGATTTTGCAGCTAATCTCTTACCTGTTCTAATATAAATTGGAACCCCAGCAAAATTCATACTATTAACATGAAGTTTTCCAGCAACAAAAGTTTCAGTAGTCGAATTTGGATCTACTTGATCTTCTTCACGATAACCATTTAAATCTTCTGTATGAGCATATTGTCCACGAACAAAATATTTTTTAACTTCTTCTGGAGTATACAATTGTAAAGCTTTTAATGCACTAATTTTTTCACGGCGAATATCAACATCAGTAAAAGTTACTGGTGCATTCATTGTTAATAATGAGACAATTTGTAAAATATGATTTTGAACCATATCTCTCAATGCACCTGCTGTTTCATAATACCCTGCTCTATCTTCAACACCTAGAGATTCACTCAAAGTGATTTGAATATTATCAATGTATCTATTATTCCATAGAGCACGGAAAATATTATTACCAAATCTAACAGCTAAAATATTTTGATTCATTTCTTTACCGAGATAATGATCAATACGATATACAGATTCTTCAGAGAAGTATTTTGCAATCTCATCATTTAATTCAACTGCACTTTGTAAGTCATGACCAAATGGCTTTTCAATAATTACCCTATTATAACCTTCATCTGTCACAATTTCTTCAGATTTTAGATACTTACATATTGTTCCAAAGAATCGTGGAGACATTGCTAAATAGAATAATCTATTACCATTAATTTTATATTTCTCATCCAGTTTCTCTGCCAATTTCTTCAATGTAACGTAATGTTCTACATCATTTACATTATGAGATTGATAATAAAAATGGCGAGAAAATTCTGTCGCTTGGGCAGCAGTATCTTCCATTCCGGAAATAGAATTCCTTACTACTTGTTGAAAATGTTCATCAGTCCACGGTCTACGTGCAGTGCCAATTACAGCAAATCTTTTACAAAGAAAACCTTTTTTATATAAATTAAATAAAGAAGGGTATAATTTTCTTTGTGCTAAATCACCAGTAGCACCAAAAATTATAAATAATGCATTCTGCTCTTTTCCCTTTTCAGTCATAACTACACCACTTTCGATAATCTTTATCAATAATACATAATTACATTATATACTATATTTACTAATTAAATAAACTAAAATGGTTTTAATTATAAGTTCCATATTTATAAAAAAGTTGAAAGAGACTCTCTCTTCCAACTTTTTAACTATATTAAATGGACTCCTTTATCCACGTAAATAACATCGCCTACGACACCTGTTGACAAGTCACTCATCAAGAATGCACATGTTCCGCCTACTTCTCTAATTGTTACTGATTCCCCATCAACTGTCCTTTCTTCAGACATTTTTAATAACTCTGAATGACCTTTAATTCCAGTAACAGCCAATGTCTTTATTGCTCCTGCAGAAATAGCATTAACTCTAGTACCATACTTAGCCATGTCACGAGCTAAATAACGGACACTAGCTTCTAGAGATGCTTTAGCTACTCCCATGACATTATAGTTAGGGATAGCTCTTTCTGAACCAAAATAAGTTAATGTTACAATACTAGATGGATCATTTAAAATTTCACGACCGTACTTTGCAACCGCAATTAAGGAATATGCTGAAATATCTTGAGCTAATGCATATCCTTCGCGACTAGCTTGCATAATTTCTCCACCCAATTCTTCCTTGTTAGCAAAAGCAATTGCATGCAAAATTCCATCTACTTTTCCAAAGCGTTCATTCACTAATTTAAAGGCATTTTCAATACTTGCATCATCTGAAACATCACATTCTACTAGTTTTTCTTCTTCAGAAACTAAACGACTCAAACTTTTTTTTATTCTGTCATTTTGATATGTGAATATTAATTCAGCCCCATTTTCCATCATCATCTGGGAACATCCCCATGCAATTGAACGCTTATTAGCTACTCCCATAACAAGGATTTTCTTTCCTTTTAACAAGTCTGACATTAATTTCATTCCCTTCTAAAACTTTCTATATCTCTCTTTTCTTCTTTTCACAAGTTCAAACTCGGTAAGTGAAGTTAGGTTTTTTAATTCTCGAGTTAGAACTTTTTTTATTTCTTTACAAACTTTTCGATGTGAATTAGATTCTGGAATTATTCCTTCAATAATTTCTTGTTTTAATAAAGCCTCAGGAGTTAACTGCATTACTTCTGCAGCTTCATCTGCCCTTTTACTATCTTTCCATAAAATAGAAGCAAATCCTTCGGGTGATAAAATAGAATACATACTATCTTCTAACATCCAAACTTGATCTCCACATGCCAAAGCTAAAGCTCCTCCACTGCCTCCTTCACCATAAATAAATGAAATAATTGGTACCTTTAGATCACTCATTTCTAGTAAATTCCTAGCAATAGCTTCACCCTGTCCATTTTCCTCAGCTGATCGTCCAGGATAAGCACCTGAAGTATTTACAAAAGTTACGATTGGTCGATTGAATTTCTCAGCTTGTTTCATTAAACGTAAGGACTTTCTATATCCTGACGGTTCTGGACATCCAAAATGTTTCGCTATTCTCTCTTCAGGAGTACCACCTTTATCCGTTGCAATAACTGTTACAGGGATTCCATTAAATAATGCAATCCCACCTATAATTGCTTCATCATCTGAATACTTGCGATCACCATGAAGTTCAAAAAAATCATCAAAAATTCCATCTATCAATTCATTAGCAGTTACTTTTTTTAACCCACGAGCAGCAGCTACGATTTCAGAAGCCGTTTTTTTCTTCTTTAAAATTTTAGGCATCTAAAAAGCTCCTTTCATTGAATGAATTTTTACCAACCATGCTAATTTTTCTTTTTGATCTTCACGTTTAATAATATTATCAATAAATCCATTCTTTAAAACAGTTTCTGCATCTTGTAAGTCATCTGGTACCTTTTGGTGAATAGTTTGTTCTATTACACGTTTACCTGCAAATCCCAGTAATGCTCTTGGTTCAGAAAGAATTATATCTCCTTGCATTGCAAAACTTGCTGTCACTCCACCTGTAGTAGGGTCTGTAATGACAGTTATGTACAATAAACCTGCATTTGAATGTTCCTTGACTGCTTGAGAGATCTTGCTCATCTGCATTAAGGAACTAATTCCTTCTTGCATTCTAGCACCACCAGAAGCTGTAAATAATATTACTGGTAAATTCTTCTGAGTAGCTCTCTCAAACAAACGAGTTATCTTCTCGCCAGTCACAGTTCCCATTGAGCCCATAATGAAGTATGGATCCATTATGCCTAAAGCAAATTCAACATCATCAATCATTGCTATTCCAGTTAAAACTGAATCGTTAAGTTTACTGTCTTGTTGAGCTTTAATTAATTTTTCTTTATATCCAGGGAAATTTAATGGATCTTTAGTTTCTAAATCTGTATCAAATTCTTGAAAAGTATCTACTAACCATTCTAATCTCTCACGAGCATGAATTCTAAACCCATAGTAACAATTTGGACATGTTTTATACTTACCTAAATCTTTATGATATATAGATTGTTGACATTTAGGGCAAGAAATCCATAATCCCGAAGGAACTTTTTCTCCAGCTTTTTTGTTAGCCTTAATATGCTTTTTACTAATTGTTTTTAATTCATCAAATAGCTGCATCTTTATGTTCTTCCTTCCATTTAGGTAAAAAATTCTGTTCTAAATATTCAGTAGTAACTTTACCATCTAAGAAATTCTTATCTTTTAAAATATCTAAGTAGAAAGATTGATTGGTTTTTACTCCTGTAATTAGCATCTCACTCAATAAGCGTTTTACTTTTTCAATTGCCTCATGTCTGTCTTGACCTAAAGAAATTACTTTAGCAATCATTGAGTCATAAAATGGAGTGATTTCCCAACCTGCATACAAATCAGAATCTATTCTCATTCCCAAATTTCCTACTGGGAAATACAAATAGCGCACCTTGCCAACCTGTGGCATAAAATTCTTAGATGGATCTTCTGCATTGATACGGCATTCAATAGCACTTCCGTTAATTTGAATATCATTTTGATTAAAAGGTAACCTTTCCCCAGAAGCTACTTTTACTTGAGCTTTTACCAAGTCAATTCCTGTAACCATTTCTGTCACAGTATGTTCTACTTGAATACGCGTATTCATTTCCATAAAATAAAAATTATGTTGACTATCCATTAAAAATTCAATTGTTCCAGTATTAACATAGTTAATGGCATTGGCAGCTTTTATTGCTATATTTCCTAGCTCTTTTCTTTGCTCCTCAGTAATTAAAAGGCATGGACTTTCTTCTATCATCTTCTGTTTATTTCTTTGTACTGAACAATCACGTTCAGGAAAATAAACTACATTTCCTTGCTTATCACGAAAAATCTGAACTTCAATGTGCTTTACATTTGTCATTATTTTTTCTAGATACATTCTTTTATCACCGAAAGATACTTGAGCCTCGCGCTTAGCCTCTTCAAATAATGATGTTAATTCATTATCGTCATTAACCTTTCTAATACCTTTGCCACCACCACCGGCTGCTGCTTTTAATAAAACCGGATATCCAACCTTATTTGCAACTTCCTTGGCTTCTTCAACAGTTTCAATGAAACCTTCACTTCCTGGAATCACGGGAACTCCACTTTTTTGCATTTGTTCTCTTGCATTAGCTTTATTTCCCATCAAATCAATTATTTCAGAATTAGGGCCGATAAAAGTTATACCTACAGCTTCACACATCTCAACAAATTGACTATTTTCAGATAAGAAACCAAAACCGGGATGGATTGCTTCCGCACCAGTTCCAATAGCAGCTGCTAAAATATTTTTCATGTTTAAATATGAATCTTGTGGACGGGCAGTTCCTACACATACAGCTTCATCTGCTAATTGTACATGTAAACTTTCTCGGTCAACAGTTGAATAAATAGCAACCGATTTTATGCCCAATTCTTTAAGTGATCGAATAATACGAACTGCAATTTCTCCACGATTAGCCACTAATACTTTCGAAAACATATTTTTACCTACCTTACTACTTACCTATCCAATCATGAATGTTAGTTCAGCTGTACATGCTTTTTTTCCATCTACAGTTGCAACAGCTTTTCCTAAACCAACATTATTTCGAATCTTCTCTAAAGTTACTTCTAAACGTAATGAATCACCAGGTCTAACAACTTTTCTGAATTTAGCAGATTTTATTCCACCAAAATATGCTGTTTTTCCTTTAAATTCTGGTAAAGATAATAGAGCAACAGCACCTGTTTGTGCTAATGCTTCTACAATTAATACTCCTGGCATCACTGGATTACCAGGGAAATGTCCATTAAATAATTCTTCATTGATAGTAACATTTCTTTTAGCTACTGCTTTTTTCCCTGGAATCAATTCTTCTACTCTGTCAATTAACAACATGGGATAGCGATGCGGAATTATTTTCTTTATTTCAGTTATATCTAGCACTTAACTAACCTTCCTTAATTTTAAATAAAGGTTGATCAAATTCAACTAAATCTTCATTATCAACCAAAATTTCTACAACTTCACCTGTATACTCACTCTTAATTTCTGTCATCATCTTCATGGCTTCAATAATACATACAACATCGCCCTTATGAACATGTGATCCAACAGAGACATAAGCTGATTTTTCTGGTTCAGGTTGAAGATATACCGTTCCAACCATTGGAGATTTTATCAAACTAGCATCATCGAGATCATCGTTTTTACTGCTTACAATACTTTCATCGCTAGCTTCAATAGCTGGAGAATCAGCATAATTTTTATTATCTTGGCTAATAAATGGTGCTTCATTTTTACTCAAATGAATATGAAAACCATCCGTTGTGATTTCAAGTTCTCGTGTAGGAGAGTTATTGAAGTCTTCCATTAACTTCTTCACATCATTAAAATCCAATCTTATTCACTCCATTTTCTTAACGCTAATACCGCATTATGACCACCAAATCCTAACGAATTACTGATAGCATATTCTAAATTAGAAGTGGTAGTCTTATCTTTTGTAACTATATTAATATTACATTCTTCATCTAATTCATTCAAACCTACATTTTCAGGTAATTGTTGCATCTGAAGAGCTCTTACCGTAATAGCTGCCTCAATTGCGCCAGCAGCTCCTAACAAATGACCTGTCATACTTTTAGTACTACTTACCATTACTGAGCTATTTTCTCCAAATACTTTATTAATTGCTAATGATTCACCACTATCATTTGCATGTGTAGCAGTTCCGTGAGCATTAACATAACCTACTTTATCGGGAGTTATACCAGCTTCATCAATGGCTTGTTTCATAGCCCTAGCTGCACCTTCACCAGTAGGATCTGGAGATGTTATATGAAAAGCATCACACGTACTACCATAACCTACAACTTCTCCCAATATCGTAGCATTTCGTTTTTGTGCATGTTCTAAGTTTTCTAAAACTAAGGTAGCTCCACCTTCACCCATTACAAATCCAGAACGATTTCTATCAAATGGTAGTGAAGCCTTTAAAGGATCTTTCTCAGGTGAAAGAGCAGTTAGAGCCGCAAATCCAGCAATTCCTATTTCGTTAACCGATGCTTCAGAGCCCCCAGTTAACATCACCTGTGCTCTACCTTCTTTAATTTGTCGATAAGCTTCCCCAATTGCATTAGTTGCAGATGAACATGCTGTTACAACTGCTGTACAAATATTTTTAGCTCCAAAATGCATCGCAATATTTCCAGCAGCCATATTAACTATGGAAGTAGGTACAAACATTGGAGAAACTCTTTTAGGACCTTTTTCATGCATCTTTATAACTTGCTCTTGAATAGTAGTAAGTCCTCCAATACCTGATCCGTAAATTACTCCCATGTCATATGAATCTGTATTCTCTTCATTTATTCCTGCTTGTTCAACAGCTTCAATCGCACTATGAACTGCATATTGAGAAAATAAATCCATTCTTTTAGCAGCTTTTTTACCAATAGAATTTTTAGGATCAAAGTCTTTCACTTCTCCAGCAACTGAAATTCCAGTCTGTGTAGCGTCAAACTTAGTAATCTTTTCTATTCCTACTTTGCTATCAAATATGTTCTTTAAGAAAGTTTCTCTGTCATTTCCGACAGGACCTACTATTCCCATTCCTGTAATAACAACTCTGTTAGTCATTAGAACCCTCCATTAAATTGTCATTCCACCATCAACAGTAATTACCTGTCCCGTTATATAATCATTTTCAGCTAAAAAGACTGCAGTTTGTGCAACTTCTTCTGCTTTTCCAAAACGATTTAAAGGGATAGTAGTGAGAATGTTTTCTTTAACTTTATCGCTTAAAACATCTGTCATATCACTAACTATCATTCCTGGAGCAATCGCATTAACTCTAATATTTCGCATAGCTCCTTCTTTTGCCACATTTTTAGTTAATCCGATAACTCCGGCTTTACTTGCTGCATAGTTAGCTTGACCAATATTTCCATGCTGTCCAATCACACTAGCAAGGTTTATAATTACTCCTGATCGTTGCTTATACATTTTCTTTACAACAGCTTGTGTCATTTGGAAAGTTCCAATTAGGTTAACATCAATTACAGATTTAAAATCTGCAGGTTTCATTCCAATTAGTAATTTATCATTAGTTATTCCGGCATTGTTAATTAGTATATCTATTCTACCAAATTTTTCGATGGTTTCTTTAACAATTCTTTTAACATCACTTTCTATACTGATATCACCAAGAATAACATCATAGTTACAACCAATTTCTTCCATCTTACTAATCATATCATTAGGTATTTGATGGCGTCCATTTAAAACTACAGTACTTCCTTTTCTAGCAAAAGCTAATGCTATTTCTGCACCAATTCCTCTTGAACTTCCAGTGACTAGAACTACTTTTTCTTTTAATTCCATTTATTCACTTTCTTTCACACTATCTATGAATTTTTTAAAATCACTTAATTTACTAATGTGATATCTTTTAATACTTTTATCAATTTGCTTAGTAAATTTGCTTAATGTTTTCCCAGGACCTATTTCAAGTACCGTATCTATATTTTTATTATCAATTAAATATTGAACACATTCACCAAAATGTGTTGGTTTAACGATTTGTTTAGCTAATATTTCTGCTAAAGAATCTTTTTCAAAAGGACGCATTGTAGTATTACTTACAACTAAGTTACTTCCTTCAGTAAATGCCACATTTGATAATCTCTTTTTCATCTTTTGACTTGCATTAGTAAAAAGTGGAGTATGAAAAGCTCCACTTACCTTTAACTCTACTATTTTCTTTGCTGCATTTAGACTGTTTATCTTATCTACAACATCTACTAGTTCTTCGCCATCTCCACCTATTACTAGTTGTTTAGGTGTATTATAATTAGCCACATATACATTTAGATAATCGGTACATAATTTTTCAATTACTTCTATTTGAGGGTCAATAATTGCTGCCATTTTACTATCAACTTTATTAGCATCATCTTGCATGTAAATAGCACGATCTTTAAGTACTGACATTCCATCGCTAAAAGATAATTTCTGACTTGCAATTAAAGCACTATATTCTCCTAGAGATAAACCAACCATGCCTTCAACAGCTAACTTATCACCTAGAGTATTCTGTAACATTTTCCAGATACCTATACTCATAGCAACTATTGCAGGTTGAATATATTTTGTTTCAGAAAGTTTATCTCCATCGTTAGCAAATACTGAAGTAATCTTAAAATCTGCAATCTCACTAGCTTCATCTACACAGTCCTTAAAAATTGGACTTTCCTGGTAAAAATCTAATCCCATATCTGTAAATTGGGATCCTTGACCACTAAATAAGATGGCTAATTTCATAATTAATTACCTTCTATTTGTTATCCAATTCTTTTTTCACGTAAGTAACTACATCTTGAATTGTTTTGATGTTTTCATCAGCTTCTAACTTAATGTCTAAATCATCTTCTAGTTCATTCATAATTTCAAAAACATCTAAACTATCTGCGTCTAAATCATCTTTGATATCTGCTGTTAAAGTTACATCATCTACATCTACATCCAATTGTTCTACTACGATATCTTGTACTTTCTTTAATACTTCTGCTTCTGTCATTTTAAATTCTCTCCTTAAATTAATATTTAATAATATGAGTACCGACTGTTAAGCCACCACCAAAGCCACTTAATGCTAGCGTCATCCCTCTTTTTACAGTTCCATTTTCTATTAACTCATCTAATAAAAGAGGTTCACTAGCTGCCGAAGTGTTTCCAAAACTATCTATGTTAATTGGAAATTTTTCTTCATCTTGCTTTAATTTCTTAGCTACTTGTCGAATAATTCTTGAATTTGCTTGATGCAAAATAAAATAATCTATATCTTCCAAACTAAAGTTAGCTTTTTGCACTGCCCTTAGAATAGATTGGGGAACTTCCCTAGTCGCAAAAGTATATACTCTTCTGCCATCCATTTTGAAAGTCGTATATTTCCTTATGCTATCCAAATCTGGAAATTTTTCTAACGGTTCAGTTATTCCTGCTGTTAAAAACTCAGCTTCATTTCCAATAGTTTTCAAATCACTGCTGATAAATTTAGAATCTGTATCTTCTTTTAACTCAATCAAAGCACCTGCTGCACCGTCCCCGAAAAGTACAGCCGTTGATCTGTCATTCCAATCTATCAACTTGGAAAGATTTTCACTTCCAATTAGCATAGCCCTTTTTAAATTCATATTCCTTAGCATTGCTTCAACAATACTTAAACCATATATATATCCTGAACATGCAGCTGAAATATCAAAACAAACTGCATTATCAGCACTTATTCTTCCTTGAACAATAGCCGCTGTTGCTGGTGTAAAAGAATTAGGAGACATTGTAGCAACTATTATTAAATCTAAAGAATTAGGATTCCATCCACTTTTTGTTAATAACTTTTCTGCTACTTTCTCTGCTAAATCAGCTGTACTCTCATTTAAGCTTATATGCCTCTTCTTTATTCCAGTTCGTTGGCTTATCCATTCATCAGATGTATCCATAAATTCTGTTAATCTTTGATTATCTATAACTTCAGGTGGAACATAACGTGCTGTATAAGATATTTCTATATTTTCCAAACCTAGTTCTCCTTAGTTAAGAGTGCTCTTTTAGAAAATCTTCTAAATTATGAATGGCTTTTTCAATAGTTTTTATTTCATCTGGATTTAAATCCTTCAAAAAACTTTTAACCATCATCCTATGAAAAGCATCATGTGCTCGATAAACTAGTCTACCTTTTTTAGTCAAACCTATTCTAATAATTCTCCTATCATCATTCCCTCTAATGCGTTCAGCATAACCTTTTCGACATAGTCTATCTATTGTTGCAGTCAACGTTCCAGGGGTTAAATGAAGCTTTTTAGCAACTTGTGAAGCTGTTTGATGATCATACATTGAAATTGCATTTATTGCATGCATCTCTTTAATCGTGATATCACTAAAAACACTCTTACGTAACTCACTTTCTTCAATCCATACAATATCAGCATAAATTTTTTCTAAAGCATCATTTATTACTTGATATCTTTCATCCATCCCTATACCGCCTTATCTTTCGTATTCCAAATAATTTGATTATCAAAATAATAACCGAAATAAGACTACTTTGCAACTACAACTTCTTATCTCTATCCGCAACGATAAACATTAATTCAGCTGTACAAGCTTTCTTTCCATTCACGATAACTTGAGTATCTACTATCCCCATATTCTCGTGTTTCTTTTTCATTTCGACATTTAATTTTAAAACATCGCCCGGTCTGACAACTTTTCTAAATTTAGCTTTACTTATAGAACCTAAATAAGCTGTTTTCCCTACAAATTCTGGAGATTTCAAAATAAGTATTGACGCAGCTTGAGCCAAAGTTTCAATTAGTAAAACTCCCGGCATTACAGGATTTCCTGGAAAATGTCCTCTGAAAAAAGATTCATTAATTGTTACATTTTTTGTTGCGATAATTCTCTCACCAGGTACTAGCTCATCAACATAGTCAATGTAACAGATCGGATAACGATTAGGAATCATATCCATTATTTCCTGTGCATCCATAATTGCCACACAAAGCACCTCACTTAAAATTATTTCGAACATCAAAATATTCGATGAACAAATCATAATTTATTGATTTTATTTTGTCAAATCACGCAAAAATGACTATGAAAAAAATTCATCAAATAAAAAAATATATTTTTACAAAATAAAATAAATGGATATTTTGATTTCTCAAAATATCCACTATATGCCATTAAAATAGTCATTCTTAAAAATATTGTTCTTTATATAATTTATATAACTATAACTAATTTATTATTTATACAGATGATACTATATAATTTTTACCTTTTAAATATATTTTGAATATCAAAATTCTAATCAAAATATAATTTTAAAAAGAAAAATAAACTACTTTTGTGGTATTATAAATATACGATATTTATAGTTGTTAAGGAGATGAATATGATGTTTCTATCAACAAGTGGTCTCAATCAATCTTATATTTTAAAGGGTATAGTTAATGCTACTGTGAAAAGAACTCTTAAAGCAGAAGAATTAGATGAAGTAGATCAATTTGACAATCTTTACGCTCAAGTTCAAAAAAAATTGGAAAATAAAGCACTTGAACTTGATGCTGATGGCGTAATTGATATTCGCTTTGTCCCTCAAATAGTCCGTGTTTCTGTTGGTCCAAAGTATATGTTATTACACGGATACGGAACTGCTATTAGCTTTCCTAAAAAGAACTAGCATTATTGCAAATAGTAATACTTTATTGTAAAATTACTATTGTTCTTGCCTCCGTGGCGGAATTGGCAGACGCGCAACGTTCAGGTCGTTGTTTGGTTTTCCAAGTGCAAGTTCGACTCTTGTCGGGGGCATTATGAATAAGACTAGAAAAAGTCTTAAAACTGAAAAAAATCACTGAGGATCGATATGATCTTCAGTGATTTTTTACTACTGTAAACTATTTAATTCGCTAAAAATAAACTTTTCTATTTAAGAATATAACTTACTTCTTCTGAAATACCACACATTTCAGATACTTTAGCCAATACTGCAACTACAGTATTAGCTGAGAAATTAGTTTCTATTACATCGCCATTTTTCAATACTTTAGGATTTCGTATATTTGAAAATAGCCATTCTAATGTCTTTTCAGACTTTAACTTATTGTATGTCATACTGTCATTTTCCCAAATATAATTGAAAAATGTTACAATCATACTTCCCCAAGTCGATACCTGATAATCATGTTCTTGAATAATCAGATAAGCTGGTTTTTGACCCGTTACATCCAATTCATCTAAAATGTTATGTTCACCTTTATAGGTATCAGCAATATTCTTCTTAATTAAAGTAGGACGTTCGAATATTCTGCAAAGTTCGTCTGCAAGATTCTTAGCTCTTTCTACGATGCTATTTTTATCCCAAACCTCATATTTTTCACTAATTTCTCTTGATAAAACTATATTTGATTTACTATAAAATTTTCTTTTTTCTGTATAAACTTTATTACTCATTTCTTGATTATATCCAGTTAATGTTAAATTACCAATAGTATCTCCATATTGACGATTAGTACTTTCAGCATTTGTTACTTCTATTCGCCAATCTGTTGATAATTTTTTTGGCATTATATGTTCTACCTGTGTTTTTTCAAAATCAATTGTTTCTTTCGTCTTTGATTCTTCCAAAACTTCCAAAGTTAATTTAGCACAGTCTTTTCTTTTTTTATAAATTGGATATTCCAGTAATTTTTCTTTGAATTCTTTATCAGTAGGAAAATTATTATTCAATAGTCTTCGTTCAACTACTTCTAATTCATTCTTATTCTCTTTATTAGTTAATGAAACTACTAAACCATTCAAAGCATTACTTGGAACACTGCAAATCATTCTACGATATATGTAACTTTCTAATAAATGTGCTATATCCACAACTTCATTCCAGCTTATTTCTTGTTTAACTTGCATATCTAATAGTTTTAATAAATATGGATAAAGAACTTTTTTATCTAATGTATTAATATGGCTGACAGCTTTATTAAATTCTTTATTCTCAGTACTTGCATTTAATAATTGAGAATAGTAGCGCACATTAGTGTATAGCTCTTTAACAGCTTCTTTAGCATTGAAGTTTTGTTCGTAATAATATTTTTTATATACAGAATAAGTATTCTCTCTTTTAACAGCTTTTTTTGTCTTAGATATTAAATAATGCCTAATAAACTCTGCAAAAATATTATTATTGATAAACAAGCTTTCAATCTTTATCCAATACTCTTTATATAACTTAGTCTGTTCTTCACTATCTAAACTCATTAATATAAAATTACGCACTAGGTCAGATGCAGATAAAGATACACCAGTCGAATTTAAACTTTCAAAAATAACTTGTGGATTTTCCTCATCCCTATTGCTATTAATTTCTATATATACAACATTTAAAAAATTAATTGCTGTAAACAATTCACTACTACTTAATTCTGATTCTTCAATTAACCTGATAAATAACTTATAATTTGTTTTCATCTTAGATGGCTTATCATATTCATCAATTCTATCTGACATTATTGCATAATATGCTTCTCTGTCTTTTTCCACTGATTTTAATCGAATATGATTGTTATCAGATAAAAACTTATTTTTTAAATAATTAGTTTCAATTTCTTCTTTTAATTCTTCGTCATTACTTGTATCAGCAATTGCCTTTAATAACAAAGAACAACTAGTTAAACGTTGTTGTCCATCAATAATATTGTAGATGTGACTCATATTAGGTCCTGACTCTTCTACATATACAACTGCCCCAGTGAAGTGTGGCTTTTGTTCCTTAGCAGCCTGTAAAATATCTTTAAACAATTGACGACATTGCTCTTCTCGCCATTCATAATTTCTTTGGTATACAGGTATTTCAAAAATAGCCTTAGACTGTGCTAATAAATCTAATAATCTTATCGTATCAGCTTTCATCTTTTCACTACTCTCCTTGTCCAAATTCATTTTGAATTAATTCTTCCAAAGTTCCATCTTTAGCATATTGAGCTGTATCAATTTGCTTAAAATGTTTATCTAAAGCATTATTTTTTATCTCATCGCTAAATCCAAAAATATAATTAGTAGCAATTAAATAAATAATTCTAGTTGGTGCAAATCCATACACCTGATATTCCATGATATGTCTAATTCTTTCATTATCATCAGGATAAAGCTCCTTCATCTTCTGACTTCTGAATAAACGTTTAACTATTTCTGTAATATACAATCCTGATTTCATATATAAGTCTGCAAATGTTTTATTAGGATCATCAAATATTACAGGGTTATTCTTTTCTAAATCGTCAACCATATGCTTAACAACAGCTTTCGGAGTATAAATTTGGTTTGTCTTTTGAGCTGGAATATAATCAAAAATATCCTCTGTACTTTCATCATCAAAATAATTACTTAATTCTTCACGTTTCTTTAAAAATGCTTGAATGGAATCATTGAATACTACTTCATCAAATAAATGTCCTTCAAAATGAACTTTTTGTCCACTTTCTTGATCGGTATAATCCCCACCATCTCGTAAGAATCTAAATTGTTCTTCAGTAATTCCTGTTACTTCTTCAAATACATCATCTTCAGTATAGTCATCAAAATTACGTAAGTTCAGATTTTTATCCCCATAAGCCATGATGAAGCTTGGAATTGTTCTAGAAAAGCCTCTTAAATGTGAACGCACATCTTGCTCAACTTCATTTTTCTTTTTAACTTCTTCGTCATAATTAACTCTTTCAATAATTTTCTTAGGAGTATTTTCTTTAACATCAGTGGTTAATTTAGTTAAATCTTTTGCGAGCTCATTAATAATATTATTTTGTTCAATCTCTAATTCTTTATCTAATTTAGCCAAGTCGTCCTTAGTTTTAGCTTGATTTTGTTTTTTTGCAATTTTATTTTCTAAAATTTTCTTCTTACGATCATAATCGTCTATCACCTGATTTAACTTTTGATCATGTTCTTTTTTTAAATTATCGCTATATTTCTTAGCTTGTTTATTGGTCAAACTGTGCTTCTCTTTAACTTTATCTACTAAACTATCAGTTACATTATTAATTCTTTGTTTTAAGTCTTTAACTTGTTCTCGAATATTTTCTTCGTTGATATCTTTCTCAGCATAACCAATTCTTTCGTCAATTTCCTTAAAAATTTTTCCTCCAAATAAATCCTTTGCTTCACCAATTACTTTTTCTTCTGGAATATCAATCTCACCATTGCTATTAACTAGAACATTTTCCGCATTATCTATCGTATTATCTTTTTTCTTACCCTTTTCTTCCTTAGCAGGAACTAATTTACCTAAAATATCCCTAATTTCACTTGGTGCATTAAAGATATTAGAAATATTTGCAAATAAGAAATTACTCATAAATCCTCGTTTTACAACTTCCTGAGATTTTAAACGTCTTGGAATAGATAAAACTTGTTTTGGATCTAATTCCACCATCTTACCGTTTTCATCTTCTCCAATTACCGGGAAAAAATTTAGCAATCGTTTAATATTTTCTTCATGTTCCTTAGCAGTCCCTTTACCGTTAGCAGTATTTGGAGATAAATTATTAGCAAATTCATCGAAAATCATCAAAGTTCTTGTAGGGTCAAAATCAAAAACATATGCATTTTCTTTTTGTAATGTATGACCTTCATCATCACCATAAACATATGGATTTTGAGCACGGAAAGCTGCTTGCATATATTCTGCTGGGCTCTTCATACTCGATAGCATCATCACAGCACTCCAAGGCTTAACTGTTACACCAGTAGTTAACTGACCTACACTTATCGTAATCGTTCTAGGATATTTTTGAATGGCTTCTTGTACTCTATCAAAAGCTTTTTTACTCTCTTTTTCATCTTCATCCAGACTTCCATCACCAGCAGCTAAGATAACTTTATAATTTTTAAATACTTCGTGTTCTGCTAGTTTTTTAGTTAAAGCTTTAGCACTATCAACTCGGTTTAACAACCAGAAAGTATGTGCTAATTCCTTTCTTAATTCAGATGTTGAAAATGGATACTTTTCTTGTGTTGTTAGAGCATCTAAAAATCTATCAACTTGACTATCATAAATAAATTTTCCTTTATTATCAGTTTTAAAAAATTCATTCAAATCAAACGCTGGATCTACTCTATCGCCATCATCCAAAAGTATACCTTGCTTAGCTTTTTCTTCCATTATTTCAGACATTTGATAAGTAAACATATTTAACTTTGGCATTGTTCCATATGGATTACTTATATCTTTACCTTGTTTTTCCCATTGTTCTTTAGCTGTCTGTTCATCAGCATAAGACCAATTATATATTTGTTTTTCAGAGAATTTTCCATTAGCTAATGCTTTAAAAGGTGTCCCAGATAAATGTAAGGTATAATTACGCTTAATATTATCAAAAGCTTTATCCGTTTTATAAGTATCCACACCTTCATGAGCTTCATCAATTACTAGTAAATCCCAAGGTGTATCGGCAATCCATTTTAATTTATCATGTCCTCCACCAAAATACATAGATCCCTTTAATCCTTGCAAACTTTCAAAAGCAATTTGTCCAAAGTCATCATCTTTATTTTCAATTGCTTTTTCATATTCTTTTCTTGAATAAACATCTCTACCTTTTAAAGCGTCTGTTTCACTTTCAAAATAATAATTAGTTTGCCAGCTAATGAACTTCATAAAATCGTCATACCATGAATTAGCGATACTTGGACGATTAGTTACAATCAAGATATTTCTTAACTTCATTCGCCTTGCTAAATCATAGGTAGTCAATGTTTTTCCAAAGCGTGGCTTTGCATTCCATAAAAATTCACTACCTCTACCATTTTTTATGAAATAATTCATAGCTTGTTCAGCAGCTCTATCTTGTTCTTCACGTAATTCATATTGAGAACCACTACTTTTACCTTGTAAATCACTATAATCTCTTTCTGTAAATTGATGATAATAGTGTCTAGACAGTTCTTTATCAATTTTGAACCATTCAGTATTTGGTTCACGTTCAATATGTCTCTTATTAACTAGGTATTCATGAAACTCATGATCAGTAAATAATTCATCACTTCCATCTTGATAACGTGCATTGCCTTTCCATTCAATCTTAGCTTTTACATCTGCAGTATGTGTTTGTTGCTTAACTCTTTCTTCAACGGTTTGCTTATCAGTATATCCTATCTTAATCCAACCATTATGTCTTGCTATTTCAGGAGTAGTATATGCATAGATCATTGGAATAATTCTTCTATTAACTTTAATTTTTATAGCCATGTTAGTTCATCTCCTTAACTTTAGTTTCAATAAATTCTATTTCTTCTTCTGATAAATTGTATTTTCTATACAATTGCTCATCAATTTCATGAATGGACTTTGTCCAATCAATATCAGAATTTGAAGTAAAGTCTTGGAGAGGAACCATATCCCATTTATTAGCCACATTAGATTGTGTTATCTTCTTTACTCCTAAAAGTGCTCTAGCAAACTTAGTTTTTATATATTTCATTAAATTTTCAGCATTTTGTTTATCTTCATAGTTTCCCAAGCTTAAGAATGTCTCAGTATGCCCGATTAGGGGTTCCCCGATTAGGGGTGTACTCAATACTTCACCTATTGCACCACTTCCGTTAGCCTGTGGAATAATAACTTTATACGAATTTAGACTAGCATAATTTTTTATATAATCCTTTTCAATATACTTAAACACTCTTTTAGAATTTTCTCTACCCAAAATCTTAATGTATTCTTTATTATTATTTGGTTTCTTATCAAAGAAAATATTATTTAATCTAGTAAATACATTTGATGATACGTCGTAAGCATGGCCCTTACTCAATCTATTTCTAGCATCTGGATGGTCTTCATGAAGTTTTTCAGTAAACCTATATGGTCCACGAGATGATACAATTTTACTAAAAGGTTCGAATTCTTTTCTGGTAACAACCTTATTTTTCACTTTATTTAACTCGTCATAAGGTGTAAAAACTCCAATTGGAGTATAATTAATTTTTATATTTCTATAGGTAACTGCTACGCCCCCCCTTTGATGTCAGTATTAGTAAACACTTTAGCTGAATTTTGTTCGTAATAAAGTACTCTCAAATGCTTGTCAGACAACATTTTTTTATTCCACGTCTTAGGGGTACTACCTGCATTAAATAAAAATCGTCCTGGGTGAATCATTTCTACGATATTTCCTACCTTATAAGCTTGATCTAAAAATTTATGATAAATTGGTGGAGCATATGTTTTATTATCACCAATAGTTTCCTCCTGATATGGTGGATTACCAATCACAACATCAAATTTAAACTTATCTTTCATAACGCCAACTCCTCCTTTATATACTTTATTAATCTTAACGAATTTATTGTCTGACGTTTCTTCCATCAAGTCACCTAATAAACTTAATTGTCTACTAGATTCAAATAAATCAAGTTGATCTCCTTCATCCCCTAGTAATGACTTATAAGTGAATTGTAATTGACTGACTTCATCGCCAACCCTTTCCCACTTACTAAACATGATTAAATTATCAGAATCATTTAAATAAGTTAGTGTATTTCCTTGTACAATGTTGTTATCAATAATAAAACTAGCGGATTTGTAAAAATCAGTATTACTACTTATTTTCTTTTGATAAAAAGTTTGATAATGTTCAATTAATACTTTCATCATCTGTTGTTTTGCTTTAACTAAGTTATCAGTTAATAATTCAATTCCATAAATACTTGTTAATACCCATAAAGCCTTTTCTGTCCAATTACTTTTATTAGATGTATCATCAATATATCCTAGTTTTTGATGCAGTATCTCTTTTAAGAAAGCCCCTTCACCTACACTTGGTTCTAAAAAAGTAGCTTGAACATCTTGTAACCTTAATTGAATTTCTGGCTCAGATAGCATCTTCTTTACCATCCAATTTGGTGTAAAAACTTCTCCATGTTGTTGAACTCTATCTTTATTTTTCATCAAACGATTTTCATCATCTACTATATGTTTTATATCAAATTTCATATCTTTATTAACATCTTCACTGTCATTAAAAAGAGTTATCTCTTCCAAATTTTCTATCTCAACCACCACCTTGTATGCAAAATTCTCCCATTATAGAACTATAATACTAAATTTTATAAACCATAACAATTTTATTTATATAGAAATTTTATTTTCGGTTAATTCTATTTTTTCATTTTCTACACAGGACCAATTTTTTAATTTCTGCAATTTCTGATTCTGAAAACGATTATTTTGAATAAATTAAAAAATTGGTCCTATATCTAGATTTTAATATCTTACTTTTTCTTCATCATACTTTGCTTTTAACTTAACTTATAAGAGATAGATTTTATACACAAAAAAACTCCAAAATAGCCTAATCGCTATTTTGAAGTTTTCTTAAATTAGTCTTTAATTAATTCATAGATGGATTCTGCATAGATTGCAGCAGCTTTCATTACATCATCTACTGGGATAAATTCGTTTGCTTGGTGCATTGTATCTTCAACGCCTGGGAACATAGCGCCAAATGCTACACCACGTTCTAGCAATCTACCATAAGTCCCCCCACCGACAACCATGCCATGAGCTTCTTGACCTGTTTGACGACTATAAACAGCCAATAATTTGGAAACCAATGGATCTTCAGGTGAAACATAATGTGGTACCATTGCATGTTCCTTCTTTTCAAATGAAACAGCTTCTAATTTAGTTGCAGCTTTCTTAACAGCATTGAATACATATTCATCATCAATACCTCTAGGATATCTGAAGTTCAAAGTAATTTCTCCACCTTTGCCAGCTTCAAATGTAAAGATACCAGCATTCATAGTTAAATCACCCATTACTTCATCAGTATAGCTAATTCCAAAATTATCCATACGTGAATCTTGATGTAAGTATTCAGCAGCGAATGCTAAGTATCCCTTGGCATCCTTAGCAAAATTGTACTTATTCAAGAATACAGCTAAGTAAGTTCCTGCATTTTCGCCATTACGTGGTTCTTGTGCATGAGCAGCCTTACCAATTAAGGATAATTCTAATTTTCCATCTTTAATTTCTGCATCGCCACTTAAAACACTATTTTCAGCAACATATTGCTTGAAATCAGCAGCTATATTTTCAAGATTATTACCTTCAATAACAGCTACTGCATCGCGTGGAACCATGTTGTCACGTAAACCAGAATCAAAGGATAATAATTTTAATTCATCACCATTTTTACCATCGAATTTTACAAGCATACTGAAATTACCTTTTTCACCATTGATGATTGGGAAAAATGCATCTGGTGAAAAACCAATTGTTGGTTTAGGCATTTTTTCAAAGTAGTGAGTCATTCCTCTCCAACTACTTTCTTCATCAGTACCTAAAATAAAACGTACACTCTTTTTAACTGGTAATCCTAATTCTTTAACAATCTTTAATCCATAATATGCTGCCATACTTGGTCCTTTATCATCAGAGGCACCACGAGCATATAATTTTCCATCTTTAATAACTGGATCAAATGGATCTGTATCCCAACCTTTACCAGCTGGCATTACGTCAACGTGTGCTAGAATACCTAAATCTTCTTTACCATCTCCAAATTTAATGTGTCCAGCCATACCATCAAATTCTTCAACTTCAAATCCATCACGTTTACCAATATTCAAAAAAGCATCTAGAGCTTCTTTAGGTCCAGGTCCTAAAGGTGCATCAGCTGTTGCTATGCTTTCATCTCGTACACTTTCAATTCGAAGCATTGTTTTTAAATCTTCGAGAATATCATCTCGTCTTTTTTCAACTTCTGCTTTCCAATCTATTGCCATTCTATAATTCATCTCCTAAAAAATGTTTACTATTTAATAATAGCATAATTTTTTCAAAATAAACGAATTTTGAATTATAATAATTATATCTTAAAAAAAGGCTGGTGTACTATTTATGGAGATTACACTTGATATTTTACAAAAGGTCATTAAAAAACGTAAACCTAACAGTCATAAAGGTAATTTTGGTAGAGTATTACTCATTGGCGGAAATATTAACTATGGTGGAGCTATAATTATGGCTGCTTCAGCTGCCGTTCATGCTGGCGCTGGGTTAGTTACTGTCGCAACTAATAAAGAAAATCTATCTTCACTACATTCCGTCGTACCAGAAGCAATGTTTATTAATTTTTTTGACAAAGTATCTCTTACAACTGCTATTTCAACGGCTGATGCAATAGTTGTAGGCCCTGGATTAGGTACTGATAATAGATCTAAAGAAGTTCTTGAAGTTACATTAAGTAATATCTCTGATAATCAACTTTGCATAATTGACGGTTCAGCAATCACTCTCATATCTGAAAATGATTTCTTAAAAGAATTGATTGCTAACAATAAAAAAATTATTTTTACTCCTCACCAAATGGAATGGCAAAGACTATCTGGTATTCCTATAGATAAACAAATTGATGACATCAACTTACAAAAACAAACATTGCTAAATGCTACTGTTATTTTAAAAAAACACCATACTACTATTTATCATCAATCAGGAACTATTGATAATTTAACAATTGGTGGTCCTTTTATGGCAACTGGTGGTATGGGAGATATATTGACCGGTATTCTAGCTGCATTTATCACACAGTTTAAGGAAAGTTCACTAGATGAAAGAATTAACGCAGCTGTTTATTTACACAGCTATATAGCTGAAAACTTATCTCATAAATACTATGTAACATTACCAACAGATATTATTAAAAAGATTCAAAAAACGATGTTGAAAGTTATTTCTGAACAAAAATAAGGAGAAGGGACAAATTTAGTCCTCTTCTCCTTATTTTATTAAATTTAATTCTTTTTCTGTTAACTCTCTATATTCTCCTCTTTCCAAAGTATCATCTAATTCAAGCAGTCCTATCTTTACTCTATCTAGTTCTAACACTCTTTGAGACACTGCTCCAAACATTCGTCTAACCTGGTGATATTTCCCTTCATGAATAATAACTCTAACTTTGCTAGTATCATCCTTCTCAGAATAAGATATTATATCAAGTTGTGCAGGTTGTAATTTATCCCCATTGGCCAATTCCATGCCTTGAGAAAATATTTTAACCTCTTTTTCTGATATTTTTCCAGTAACTATTGCTTCATATGTTTTAGATACATGTTTTTTAGGAGAAATAATGTTATGAGCAAATTTTCCATCATTTGTAATAATTAATAATCCTGTTGTATCTTTATCTAGTCTACCTACAGGAAATAGATCTTCTTTTCTTCCAGGAAAATTTATTAAATCAATTACCGTTTTATCTTTATCATCTCTAGTAGCTGATACAACCCCTGCAGGCTTATTTAACATATAATATATTTTTGTGTTATTCAAAGCTAAAAGTTCCCCATCTAAAAAAATTTTATCTGAGTCTTCATTTATTTTTATCTTTCCGTCTTTGACAACTTCACCATTTAACCTTACTCTTTTAGCCTTTATAACCTTTTTTGCTTCCGCTCTTGTGAACTTTCCTGTTTGACTTAAAAACTTATCTAATCTCATATACATCACGCTATTTAATTCTTAATATTCTTCTTAAAAAGTTAGCTCTAGCACCTAAAATATCATCAGCTAGTCTTGCCTTCAAACTTAAGAAAGCATAAATATATCCTCCAATTCCGGCTCCAATTATTAACACAATGGTGGATTGGAATTTGCTATATGTATTTGTTACTTTCCCTAAAGCAAAAGATATAACGAGTACTACAATAAACATAAATAGGCTGAATAACATCATCATATTAGTATTTTTCTGTAATTTATTAATATTTAAATTATATTTGAAATACAAGTATCTAAAAATTAATACATTACTTACGGTCATTCCTATACCTGTAGCTGCTAAAGGACCATATACATGTAAAAATGCTGTTAATGGGAATTGTATTATAACTTTGACAATCATTCCAATTACCGCAAATTTAATTGCTATTGTATTTTCATATATTCCTTGAAGTAATGCTGCTAAAACCATAAATAAGCCTAATGCTAAAGCTATATATGATGAAAAGGCTAATACAAAGATACCTGTATAATCATATGGATAGAATAAAACATACAATGGTCTAGCAACTGCAGCCATTCCAAAAGAACAAGGTAACATTACAAAAAAGAATAATTCTATCGAATCTAATAAAGCAGCTGAAACTTCTTCATTATCATTTTTTGTAACAGCTTGAGACAATAGTGGAATTGCAGTATCAGCCATCGCAGCAGCAACTGAAATAGTAATCATTATCAATTTATTGGCATTTCCCGCAAATAAAGCATATAATGCATTAATTTCTTTAGTACTATAATTAGTAACAAAACTCATAATTGTTGGAAAACTAAATTGATCAAATAAATTATACAAAGTTGTAGTTGACCCAATAATGATGAAAGGTATCGATTGATACAATATTTCCTTTATTAATCTCTTATCAGAAACTTCTAGTTTATTATTACTGTGAGCTAAAAGATAATTCATAGTTGGTCGTTTTCGCCAATAATGCCATAATAAAACTAATAAGCCACCAACAGCTCCTATAAATGCTGCAAAAGTTGATTGAACTACTGCGCTTTGGTAACTTCCATGTAACACCTGAGTAATTAGATATGTTGCTGCTAACATATAAACGATTCTAGCGACTTGTTCTATTAATTGTGATATAGCGAATGGAGCCATATCAAAATATCCTTGAAAAAAACCTCTAGTTAAACTCATTACTGGAATTAAAAGCAATGTAACTGCTAAAGAACGATATACAGGAATAACTGCTGTATCCCCTTGAGAAATTAATGGTGCAATAAACCACAAAAGCATTGCACTGATAATTCCTAAAAACATCATTACACCTAAACTTCGCTTAAATAATCGCCTACCGATTCCATATTCATTAAGAGAATTATAATGTGCAACTTGTTTACCCACTGCAGATGGAATTCCAGCAGTAGACAGCATCAAAAATAATGCATAAACAGTATATCCCTTAGTAAATAAGGCATTTGCTTGTAAATAATTAACTCCAAACCAAGTTGCCCATGGAATAATATAAATTGCTCCCAGAATTCTAGAAAAAATACTCCCAGCTGTCATCCAAGCTGAGCCTTTCAACATTTTTTCTTTAGAAGAAGTTTCTTCTAAATCTTTTTTTATTTGTTCATTATTATCATTCATTTTTATGTAATTCCTACTTCCAAAAAATACTTAGCCCATTAATTTTAAATCATTTTACTAATGACTGCAAATAAGCATTTAAAAAAGCCAGTTAGGATAATTCTAACCAGCTTTATAAACTACTTTCTAGCTTTAAAGAAATATATTGCTCCCAAAATTCCAAACCAAACTATTGAAAAGATAAGTGACATTAATGTATTGGTATTAAAAGTTAATAAAACTAATACTAAAACAAAAAAGATTATTGTTATAACATTACTTACCGGATACAATGGCATCGGAAAAATTTTTTCATTATTATTTGGGCTATTTTTTCGATATTGATAGTGACACCAAACTAATGCAATCCATACAAAAACAAAGCTAACTGTTGCTACACCAGAAATAATATCAAAAATACTCTTAGGTAGTACATAATTCAATATAACTATTAAAAATAATGAACTTGAAGAGAATAACAATGATTTTACTGGAATACTCCGATTATTGGTTTGACCAAAAGATTTAGGTGCGTGGCCACTATGTGACAAAACAAATAAAGTTCTACTTGTACTAAAAATTGCACTGTTACATGCTGATAATGCAGCTGTTAATACTACAAAATTGATAATTCCAGCAGCAAATTTGATACCAATTCCATTAAATACTTGCACAAATGGACTAGAAGTTGTAACAATTTCATTCCAAGGATAAATACACATCAATACGAACATCGAACCTATATAGAACAATCCTATTCTAAAAGGCAATGTATTGATTGCTTGTGGAATATCTTTTTCTGGATTAGCAGTTTCTCCAGAAGCTAGACCGACCATTTCAATACCAGTAAAAGCAAATATAACCATTGGAAAAGCTGCCATAAATCCTATTGCCCCTTTAGGAAAGAAGCCACCATGATTAAATAAATTCATGATACTAACTTCATTCCCGCCTACATTTGCCTGGGTGAGCAATAAGATAATACCTGTACCTATTAATGCTAAAATCGCTAAAACTTTAATACTAGAAAACCACGATTCTAATTCACCAAATAATCCTACACTGAGTAAGTTGAAAATTAATAGAACAAGAATGATTATCAATGCTGTCAACCATTGAGGAAGATTCGGAAACCAATATCTTAAATAAATACCACTAGCAGTTAAGTCAGCCATTGCCAAACTTGCCCAACATAACCAATAAGTCCATCCTATAATGAACTCCCATCCTCTTCCCATGTATACCTTAATAAATTCAATAAATGAATTTTTATTTTTATCAGATAAAATTAATTCACCAATTGCACGCATCATAAAAAAACAAAAAATACCCGCAATTAAGTAGGCTAATATCAGAGCTGGTCCTGCCTTTTGAATTGCTGAACCTGATCCCAAGAACAACCCTGTACCTATCGCGCCACCAATTGCTATCATCTGGACATGCCGATGTGTTAAAGCTCGAGATAATTCATTTTTCATGTAAAATCTCCTTTATAATTTAGGATTTTCAGAAAATTTTTATATTGTAACTACCATTTTATAAAAAATATCTTTAAGTGGCAAGTATGCTTCCGAATAAATATTTTTTTCTCTCCATTAATATTCACCTTTTTGTGTTTCATAAATTTTTAGTATTATATATTAGAGAGATTAACTATAATAAAAAAGATCCGTACTTCATGAGATACGAATCTTTTAACTTAATTACTAATATTAAAATTTTATTTTGCTACTACAATTGATACTAACTTACCAGGAACTGAAATAACTTTTTTAACTTCTTTATCCACAAGTTCTTGTTTTATTCTTTCGTCATTCAAAGCTAATGCTTGTAATTCTTCACGACTAGCATCTTTAGACACTTGTAAATGTTGTCTTACTTTACCGTTAATTTGAACAACAATTTCTACAACATCTTCAACCAACTTACTTTCATCATAAGTTGGCCATTTAGCATATGCTATGCTACCTACATGACCAAGCTTAGACCATAATTCTTCCGTGATATGAGGGACAACTGGTGATAGTAATTTCACTAAGCCTTCCACATATTCCAATGGTAATGAATCTGCTTTATAAGCATTATTAACAAAAACCATTAATTGGGAAATTGCAGTATTAAAATGCATAGCCTCATAGTCTTCTGTAACTTTCTTAACAGTTTCATTATATATCTTATCTAAATCATGATTGTTAATTGTAGTTACTCTGTCACGCAAATTATCATTTTCATCAATCAATAAATTCCAAACACGGTTGATGAACTTATGTGCTCCACCAAGTCCTTCTTCACTCCAAGGAATAGATGCATCTAAAGGTCCCATGAACATTTCGTATAAGCGTAATGTATCTGCTCCATATTGTTCAACAATATCATCCGGATTAACTACATTTCCTTTAGACTTGGACATCTTTTCATGATTAGAACCTAAAATCATTCCTTGGTTTACCAATTTTTGGAATGGTTCTTTAGTTGGAACTACACCTAAATCATATAAGAATTTATGCCAGAAACGAGCATACAATAAATGTAATACAGCGTGTTCAGCACCACCAACATACAAGTTTACAGGTAACCATTCTTTTAATTTTTCATAATCTGCTACTTCATGGTTGTTATGTGGATCTATATAACGTAGGAAGTACCAGGAACTACCAGCCCATTGTGGCATGGTATTAGTTTCACGACGTCCTTTTCTACCATTTTCATCAACAACATTTACCCAATCATCTAAGTTAGCTAATGGACTTTCACCAGTTCCTGATGGCTTAATATCTGTTGCTTTAGGTAAATATAAAGGTAATTCATCTTCTGGAACTAAAGTTGTTTCACCATCTTCCCAATGAATTACAGGAATAGGTTCGCCCCAGTAACGTTGTCTAGAGAATAGCCAATCTCTTAAACGATAGTTAACTTTCTTTTCCCCTACTCCATTTTCTTCTAGCCAATTATTTATAGCATCAATGGCTTCTTCTTTATCCATACCGTTTAGGAAATCAGAATTGATATGAACTCCATCACCAGTATATGCTTCTTTTTGAACATCTCCACCTTCGATAACTTGTACGATAGGCAAATCAAACTTTTGAGCAAATTCGTGATCTCGTTCATCATGTGCAGGAACAACCATTACCGCACCTGTTCCATATGAATTTAAGACATAATCAGCAATCCAAATAGGTAATTTTTCTCCACTTACAGGATTTACAACATAACTACCTGTAAATACACCTGTTTTATCTTTAGCTAAATCTGTTCTTTCTAAATCTGATTTATGAGATATTTTTTCTATGTATGCTTCTACCTCATTTTCATGTTCAGGAGTTGTTAATTGCTTAACCAATTCATGTTCAGGTGCCAATACTAAAGCTGCAACACCAAATATTGTATCTGGACGAGTAGAAAATACCTCAATCTTTGTATTTTCATCTCCTGAAACAGGAAAGTTTATTGCTGCACCAACTGAACGACCAATCCAATTACGTTGTTGTTCTTTAATTGCTTCTGGCCAATCTAAATCGTCTAAATCATCTATTAAACGATCAGCATAAGCTGTGATTTTTAATACCCATTGACGCATTGGCTTTCTAATAACAGGAAAACCACCACGTTCAGTTTTACCATCAATAACTTCTTCGTTGGCTACAACGGTTCCTAAATCTGGACTCCAGTTAACTGGAACTTCAGCTTCATAAGCTAATCCTTTTTTATACAATTGTTCAAAAATCCATTGAGTCCATTTATAGTATGCAGGATCAGTAGTGTTAACTTCTCGATCCCAATCATATGATAAGCCTAAAGATTTAATTTGACGTCTGAAATTATTAACATTCTTTTTAGTAAATTCACGTGGTGAGTTTCCTGTATTCAACGCATATTGTTCAGCAGGTAAACCGAATGCATCCCATCCCATTGGGTGTAAAACATTATATCCTTGCATTCTCTTCATACGAGCCATTATATCTGTAGCTGTATACCCTTCAGGATGACCTACATGAAGTCCTTGCCCAGATGGATATGGAAACATATCTAAGGCATAATAATTCTTTTTATCATTATCTTCAGTTGTTTTGAATGTTTTGTGTTCTTCCCAATATCTTTGCCACTTTTTTTCTATTTCAATATGCTTATATGACATCTATTTCCATCCTTTCAAAAAAATAATAAACTTCTGTAGATAAAAAAAGCCTATACGAAATAAAACTATTCCGTATAGGACGAAAAACTCGCGGTACCACCTATATTCCAATCAAATGATTAGCTCTCTTCTTTTCTAACGGAAAGTACCGTCTTCACCTACTAATTTCAATGAAGAAACATCTAAGGCGAGTTCAAATCTCTATTTAGTACATTCACACCAACCATGTACTCTCTTAAATTAAAATACAGACTCTACTATTCCTTATCTACGTTCATATTATAATTTACAATGATAATACCAAAATAGTATATCTATTTCAAGAGAAATTTAGAAATCTAACTCTTTCTTCAATTCATTTATCTTATCAGTTTTTTCCCATGGTAAATCAATATCTGTTCTACCAAAATGTCCATATGCTGCAGTTTTCTTATAAATAGGTCTACGTAAATCTAACATTTTGATGATTCCAGCAGGTCTTAAATCAAAAACTTTTCTAATTGCATCAACTAACTTTTGATTTGAAACTTTTCCACTACCAAATGTGTTAACGGAAACTGAAACTGGTTGAGCTACTCCTATTGCATAAGATATTTGAACCTCAACTTGAGATGCTAATCCTGCAGCTACGATATTTTTAGCAATATATCTTGCAGCATAACTTGCTGATCTATCTACCTTTGTAGCATCTTTACCAGAGAATGCCCCACCACCATGATGAGCATATCCACCATAAGTATCAACAATAATTTTTCTACCAGTTAAACCAGCATCACCTTGTGGTCCACCTATTACAAAACGACCAGTTGGATTAATAAAATACTTTGTATTTGAATCTAAATATTTATCAGGTATTACTTTAGTGATAACTTGATCCATTACATCTTTTCTAATTTGATCTAGTGAAATATTTTCATCGTGTTGTGTAGATAAAACAACTGTATCTATTCTTAACGGTTGATTATTGTCATCATATTCAACTGTCACTTGTGCTTTAGCATCAGGTCCTAAATAGGCTAAAGTTCCATTTTTTCTAACTTCAGCTACTTTTTTCATTAAATGATGACTAAGTGAGATTGGCAATGGCATCAATTCTGGTGTTTCATTTATAGCATATCCAAACATCATTCCTTGATCACCTGCACCAATTTGGTCAAGTGGATCTACATCTCCATTTTTTACTTCAAGAGAATTATCAACTCCTAAAGCAATATCTGGAGATTGTTCATCTATAGCTGTTATGACGGCACAATTATCACCATCAAACCCATATTTACCATTTTTGTATCCAATTTCTTTTATAGTTTCCCTAACAACTTTTTGTATATCAATATGTGCTGTTGTGGAAACTTCACCCACTACTACTACTAATCCTGTAGTTACTGTAGTCTCAACAGCGACCCTTGCCTCAGGATCTTGTTCTAACATTGCATCTAAAATTGAATCACTTATTTGATCTGCAATTTTATCTGGATGGCCTTCTGATACTGATTCAGAAGTAAAAAGGTGTTTTTCTGTCAATTTAATTCCCCCATTATTATAAGTAATTTGGTTACAAGGCATCTTCGTTTAAAACGAATCCTTTCGGGAATGGATTGTAACTATTAAATTTTATCACAATAAAGTATTAAATAAAACTCAAAGCGATACATAATATCCCGTATATTAAGTAATGTAATAAAAAAACTATCCTAAAAAGGATAGTTAAAAAAATTAGTCAC
>NZ_JANFQI010000019.1:0-11567 GCF_024436335.1 Ligilactobacillus sp. MP3 | reverse complement strand
GACCAAAAGACAACATCACAAGCAAATCTAGATGGATTGAAAAACTTGAACGATGCACAAAAAGACGCCTTTGTCCAAAGCATAGACAATGCATCTACACCACAATTAGTAGAACAAGCACTTGCTGAAGCTAAGAAAGTAGATGCTGAGATGGCAAGATTACGTCGAGAATTGGCTTTAGTTGATGGAACGAAGAATTCGGTTAAGTATACTAATGCTGATACTAAATTAAGAGATAATTATGATAGTTTAGTTAAGGTTGCTTTAGATTTAATTTCAAAAGATGGAATTGATGCAAACTTGGCAACAGTTCAAGAATTAGTTAACGAATTAAATGCTGCTAGACTTTCTCTAAATGGTAAATTTGTAGAAACTCAAGAAGTAGTGATAGATAACACCACTAGTCAAAATAAGACTCAAAAGAATCGATCTGTTGTAAACAAGTCAACCTTGCCACAAACTGGTGATAAAGAAGAAAATAGTTCTTTAGTTGGAGTAGCCTTTATAACAATCGCTGGTGTATTAGGTTTAGGATTGGCTAGACGAAGAAAAGAAGATAAGTAACATTTTCTAAAATTATCAGTTTTTTATGAAATAAATACCCTCTAAGTATACAGATGAAGTATTAAGAATCATCAGTAACTTAGAGGGTATTTTGTTAATTAAATAATAAAAAGGATTGATAATCAACGTTTTATCAACGAAGATAATCAATCCTTTAATAATCACTAATATTAACATCATAGTCGGTTCCATAAGTTGAACCAGTTTTAGCTTTTTTTAAATCTAATGCTTTACGTATTTTATTAGTTATCCTTTGTTTTTCTGCAGTAGATGGATTTTCAAATGCTTCGCCATAGATCATTTGAGATTCACCTTGCAGATGATCTGAATCCATACCATGAGTAGCAACGCGATATTTGGTCCCAAGTGCCAATAAATCATCAAAAGATAAATCAGTTTGCATCTGCTTAGAAATAGTATTCAAGAATTTTTGATTAAGGAGATTCGAAATATGACTACTCTTGAGAGCAACTTTCATAAGTACCTGTCTTTGTCTAGTTTGTCGTCCATAGTCTCCTAATGGATCATCATGTCTCATACGAACGTATGCTAAAGCTTTAGAACCATTCATATGTGTTACCTTATCTTTTTTGAAAGAGTATCCTCCATATGAGAATGAAATTGTAGGAGCAATATCGACACCTCCTACAGCATCAATAATGTTTTCCAAACCACCCATGTTAATAGTGACGTAGAAATCAAT
Source organism: Ligilactobacillus sp. MP3 (assembly GCF_024436335.1). Lineage (NCBI taxonomy): Bacteria > Bacillati > Bacillota > Bacilli > Lactobacillales > Lactobacillaceae > Ligilactobacillus > Ligilactobacillus sp. MP3. The sequence goes on along the minus strand of NZ_JANFQI010000019.1, from coordinate 10,300 downwards.
TGGAATATTTAAATCTTGTTGAACAGTTTTAACAGCTGCTTTAGATCCACCGTAGAAGTATGCAGAATTTAGTTTACTAGGATAGTATTCCTCATAACCTGAAATAGCAACCTTTTCATCTCGAGGAAGTGAAACAAGAGTCATTTTCTTATCCTTAGGGTTCATAACTAAAACGATTAATGTATCAGTACGTCCACGGAAATTTCTGCCTAAAGCTCCGGTATCAGTTCCCATTAGTAAGATAGAAACAGGTTTGCCTTTTTTTAAGGTAGAACTAACATTACGAGACTTGCTAAAGTTACTAGAACTATAGATGGTATTGGCAGCCTTTTGTGCATTATTCAGTTTCTTTTCTAGATATTTTCCACCAACGATAGCAAAAACCACTAAAGATAGTAGTAACCAAAAAAAGATAGTTTTACTAAGTCTATGTGGAGAATGATGATGTTCATGTTGTCGTTGTGGTACGTGTGAAGACGTGTCGTTTTGATAATTTTCAATGGAACGTCGACGTCTTCTGTTATCTTGTGGCATTAAAAACGCTCCTTTAATGATGTCCTAAAATGAATCCAAACATCAAAATAATGAATACTATAGTTGTAATCCAAACGTATAAGACATCTTTTTCTTTATAGAATGCATATATTGAGACTAACACACGTAAGACTGGTGTCAAGATTAATAAAAAAATTCCTGCCATCATATATGCATATGGTTTAAAAGTAGTAATACCCTTTAGAATTTCTGATAAGGTTGTAGGAAATGTAGTACCAGGATATCCAGAGCTTTGTTGGCAAACAAGCATAATAAAACCTATTACCATAACGGAAGCGGCAATCAGTACTCCAATACGCATGATTTTACCAATTAAGATTTCTACAGTTTTCATTTCATTTTTTGTCTTTTTATCCATATTATATTGTCACCCCAAACGCCTTAAAAATCATTTGTAATCCTAGATATAATAGAATAGGAATGAAAATCATTCTAATAACTCTTGAAGGAAGATGTTGCATGATTCTACTTCCAATTGCGGCTCCAACTAAAATCCCTAAAGCGAGTGGAACAGCAATACCAGGCTTAATAGAGCCATTGAAGAAGTATACAGAGGCACTGGCTGCAGCAGTTACTCCCATCATTAAATTGCTGGTAGCACTAGATGGTTTTAGGGGCATTTTCATAGCATTATCCATAGCCATAACTTTAAAAGCACCAGAACCGATTCCTAACATTCCAGAGGCAATACCTGCTCCAAACATAATAGATAAGCCGCCAGGAATATTTTCAACTTGATAATCAATTTGTTTGTTTAAGTTCTTGTCAAAATATGAACTGTTAAGATTAAATTTTTGTGCCCATTTGTCAGGTTTGGCTCTTTTTAAAATTTCTTTACCACTGCGGAGTTTTCTGTACATATTCCAACTTGAAAAAATAAGTAAGGAACCAAATAAAAAATATAAGATTGCTGGATGAAAAATACCAGTTAAGATAGCTCCAACAATAGCTCCGATAGTAGTAGCAATTTCTAAAAACATTGCTACACGTAAGTTTAAGACATCATCTTTTAAGAATGCAATTGTAGAACCAGAGCTAGTTGCAATAACGGCAATAATGCTGGCACCGATAGCATATTTGATATCTAAGCCTAAAGCTAAAGTGATAATAGGTGTAATAATCATACCGCCACCAATTCCCAGAATGGCTCCCATAATGCCAGCAAATAAACCTACTGCCAGCATTAATAATGTAGATGTAATCATTAATAAATTCTCCTTTCGCTTAATTACTTAATCATATTAACACTGAATATATTATAATAAAAATACCAAATTAAAATATAAGATATACAAAATTTATATATCTAAAGTAAGAGGGAGTACTGATGAATTTAAAGCAACTGCAGTATTTTATAGCGGTAGTGGAAGAAAAACAGATAACAGCTGCTGCGAAAAAACTAAATATTGCTCAACCTCCATTGAGTTACCAATTAAAACAATTAGAAGCAGAATTAGAAACTAAATTATTTACTAGAACTGCCCATGGAATTGTATTGACGGATGCAGGTATGATGTTAGAAAAATATGCAAGAAAAATTCTGGATTTGACTACAGTGGCTGAAGAAAAAGTTAAGAAGACCACTAAAGGAGAATTGGGAAAAATTTCTTTAGGTACAGTTTCTTCTTCCGCAGCTGCTTTACCAATAGGAAAATTGAAAGAGTTTAGAAAGTATTATCCTGAAATAAACTTTGAAATATTTGAAAGCAATACGTATGGAATACTGGAAAAATTATTTAATGGTGAGATAGATTTAGGATTGGTTAGAACTCCTTTTAATCAAAGAGAACTTGAAACTAAAATTGTGATGGAAGAGCCAATGGTAGCAGTGGTAAATAGCGATGATTATTTAAAAGGAAAAAAGAAGATAGGAATTGATGATTTAGAAGAAGTACCGCTAATAATATATAGGAGATTTGAAAATATTTTCCGACAAACTTTTTCACAATTTGGGATAAGTCCTTATATAGCAGTAAAGTGTGATGATGCAAGAACAGCAATTTACTGGGCAAAGTTAGAAATGGGCGTGGCTTTAGTTCCAGCTTCTTGTGCCAAAAATTATACGAATGGTAGAATAATTCCTATAAATTACCCGGGATGGAATACTCAGTTAACATTAATATGGCTGAAAAATAGTAATAAATCACCACTAATATTGAAATTAATAGAGCTATTTAGTGTATAATTAAGCCTTAAGGGGGGATGTCCGTGATTATAAAAGAGAAGAAGAAAAGAGAGCCATTAGCGTACCTTTTTACAATACTATTCTTTATCAATTATTTTCTTGTATTTCAACAGGCTCAATGGTTGCATAAAATAGATACAGTAGTTTATTTTAAATTAACTCGTAACTTAAATAATTTACAAGTAATGTTTTACAACGTTATTAGTGAACTATCTAGTTCCAGAATGGCAATTGTTTATACGATAGTACTACTAGGAATTTTATGGTTTATAAGATGGCAAATTCCTGGTGTGTGGATTACTTTTACAGTTGGAACAGGATTAGTTGTAGGATGGGTAGCACGATTGATATTGCGTTATGGAAGTAAAAGAGTTGAACCGGAAATGGGATATGCTTTCCCAGGTTTACACGTTTTAGGGATGACAATTCTGGTGGCTATTGTATATATCATCTTTTTACCATATTTCAAAGACAAGGCTTTGGCTTACTTAGTGGGATTCATTTTAGGAATTTGGTTAATTGCGACAAGTGTAGCTTGTATATATTTAGGTCAATTACATGTTAGTGATATTACAGGCGCATTAACATTAGGTTTTGCCTGGGTATATTACTGCAGTAATTTATACATAAGGTATGCTGCAAAGTTAAAGAAGATTAAGGGGTTCAGAAATTCAAATTATTAAGGTTGGTGCGATGATTGAAAGAAGTAGAAGATTTAATAATTAGAAAATTATCAAGTAATGATCTTAATGATTTTAGAGAAATTATCACACAAAAAGAAGTAGCTAGAATGGCAGGGTTTGCTCCAGTTTCAAGTTTTGCTAGTTTTTATTTATCTCAAATGTTACAAAACGGTGCCTGGGGATTGGTAGTTAATAAAAAAGTAGTGGGAGTAATATGTATATATGATTTACCTGTTAAAAATGGCAATAAAAAAACAGGTGAGATAGGCTTTATATTAAATCAAAATTATTGGTATCGTGGATATATGTCGAAAGCCATTGAAGAAATATGTAGCCGTGTGAAAGAAGATTATAGTCAGATAAAAGCAATTACCTTAGTAGATAATATTGCTTCAAAAAAAGTTTTAGAAAGAAATGATTTTTATTTTTCTGAAACAATAATGGATAATGATAAAGAAAAAAACATATTTTTAAGAAACCTATAAAGTTGTTATTTGCTCTAATTAAGAGATAAATAACAACTTTTTTGCATGATAAATCTTACACAATATTCACAAAGTTTAAATTTATATTTAAGCTTAATGCTATGGTATTAATCGTTTTCTAAAGAATATTTTTCACAAACTATATAAGCGCTGGTAAAGTGAATTTAGCAGTGATATTATAATTTTATACTGTAAATATTTGATGAAAAGAGGAATGAAAAAATGACTGAAGATAAAGGAAAACGTTATGGTGCAGATGCCATTATTGATAGTTTGGTAAACCATGATGTTAAATATGTTTTTGGGGTACCTGGTGCTAAGATTGATAGGGTATTTGAAAGATTGGAACATCCAACAAATGAAAAAGCACCTCAATTGATTATTACTCGTCATGAACAAAATGCTGCATTTATGGCTCAAGGTATTGGTAGAATTACTGGTAAGCCAGGTGTTGTATTAACTACATCTGGTCCTGGGGTGTCAAACTTAGCAACTGGATTAGTTACTGCAACTGCTGAAGGAGATCCAGTGTTGGCAATTTCTGGACAAGTTCAACGTACAGACTTATTAAGATTGACTCACCAAAGTATGGACAACGTTGCATTATTAGCTCCTGTAACTAAATATGCTGCTGAAGTTCAAGAACCAGAAAATATTTCTGAAGTAATTGCTAATGCTTATCAAGAAGCAGAAGCTGCAAAGCAAGGTGCAAGTTTTGTATCAGTACCACAAGACGTTACTGATTCAGAAGTTAAAACTGCTCCAATTGCTCCAATGCCAGCACCTGTTTTAGGACCAGCTAGTCCTGTAGAATCAACATTATTAGCCCAACGTATCAAAACTGCAAAACTACCTGTTCTTCTTTTAGGTATGAGAGCATCTGATCCAGAAACAACTAAATCTATCAGAAACTTAGTTGAAGAAACTCATTTACCAGTCGTTGAAACATTCCAAGGAGCAGGAATCATTCCTCGAGAATTAGAAGATGATTTCTTTGGTCGTGTAGGATTATTTAGAAACCAACCTGGTGACCAATTATTGAAACATGCTGACTTAGTTATCGCTGTCGGATACGATCCAATTGAATATGAACCACGTAACTGGAATAACGAAGGTGACGCAAATATCATCGTAATTGATTCTATGCGTGCAGAAGTAGATAAGAACTTCCAACCAGAACGTGAATTGGTAGGTGATATTTCTCAAACTCTTGACTTCTTATTACCATACATGAAAGGTTTCAAGTTGCCTGAAAGTTCACGCGAATATTTAGATGGACTACAAGAAAAATTAAAATTAAGAGATGAACCACCAGCAGTTACTGAAAATCAAGTTACTTCCCATCCTTTAAGCATTATTCAAGCTTTACAAGATAGAGTTACTGATGATATGACAGTTAGTGTTGATGTTGGTAGTTTCTACATTTGGATGGCTCGTCACTTTAGAAGCTATAATCCACGCCACTTACTATTTAGTAATGGTATGCAAACATTAGGTGTGGCATTACCATGGGCTATTTCCGCTGCTTTAGTAAGACCTAATACACAAATTGTTTCTGTTTCTGGTGATGGTGGTTTCTTATTCTCCAGTCAAGATTTAGAAACAGCTGTACGTTTGGGCTTAAACATCGTACACATTATTTGGAATGATGGACACTATGATATGGTTAAGTTCCAAGAAGAATTGAAGTATGGAAAGAGTGCAGGGGTAAACTTTGGTAGTGTAGACTTTGTTAAGTATGCAGAAAGTTTTGGTGCTACTGGTTTACGTGTGGAAAAAGCTCAAGACTTAGAAAAAGTATTAGACCAAGCTTTTGCAACTGAAGGTCCTGTAGTTGTTGACATTCCAGTTGACTACAGCGACAACAAAGAATTAGGTAAGCAAATTCTTGAAGATCAACTTCACTAATTGAAAAGAGGCATCTTAAAGATGAAAGACACAAAGAAGTTATTTCAACATGGTACATTAGCCTTACTTGTTCCAGGATTATTTGACGGTACATTACCTTTGAGTTCCTTACTAGAACATGGTGATACAGGAATAGGAACAGCTACAGGATTAGATGGCGAAATGATTATACTTGATGGAGTGCCATATCTTGTACGTAGCGATGGTAGTGTAAATGTATTAGATGCTAATGAAGTAAAGGTTCCATTTGCAAATTCCCATTTTGATAATCCAGAAATAGAATTTGATGTTACTGATGCAACTCCTGATCAATTAAAGGATATGATTTTCTCTAAGTATAATTTGAAGAATGTTTTCTTTGCTGTAAAAGTAAAGGGAAAATTTGATTATATAAAGACAAGAGCTGTTGAAGGACAAAAGAAGCCTTATCCAACATTGACAGAGGTGGCAGATAAGCAAGCTATTTTTGAAGAAAATGATGGGCAAGGAACAATTGTAGGATACTTTTCTCCAGAATTATTCCATGGGATGGCTTCAGCAGGTTTCCACTTACATTATTTAAATGATGCACATAATTTGGGTGGACATCTGTTGGATTACAAGATAAAAGAAGCAAAGGTTTATTTGCAAGTGTTTGAAAGTGTAGAAACACATTTTCCAGTTGAAAACGAAGATTTTATGAAAGAAGAATTTGATATTGATAGTTTACGTGCATCAATATCATCTGCTGAAAAGTAGATAATTAATTATTTCTTGCAATTTAAATTGTTTTCTGTATAATAAAAAGCGTCGAACAGAGGTCGCAGTTTTTATCAGTAAATATTTGGAGCTGAAAAAGCAGCAATGAAAAATGTTGAAAGGAAAAACTGCCGAAGTAAGATATTGCTTTTTCAATATTTTGCTGGGGCCTGGCTCAACAAGTCAGGAACTGTCGTAGTTTAATAGTTGACTACGGAGCGCTATCGAATGCTTTTTATTATAGATTATGATATTTGATAGATAGAGCACATACCTCTTTAGTTAGGTGTGTGCTCTTTTATTATCTAGACCTCTGAGAATAAAAAGTTTGGAGGAAGACGTAATGTCTGAAAATAGTAATCAAGGAGAAATTAAAAGATCCTTGAAAACTCGTCATGTTTCTATGATTGCCCTTGGTGGTAGTATCGGAACAGGTTTGTTTGTTGCAAGTGGTTCTGCTATCTCTACAGCAGGACCTGGTGGAGCTTTGGTTGCTTATATAGCAATTGGATTGATGGTGTACTTCTTAATGACTTCTTTAGGTGAAATGGCAACATATTTGCCAGTCACAGGTTCTTTTGCAACATACGCAGGAAGATTTGTTGATCCTGCTTTAGGATTTGCGATGGGATGGAATTACTGGTTTAACTGGGCTATTACTGTTGCAGTTGACGTTTCTACAAGTGCAATAGTGTTACGTTATTGGTTCCCTAATATTCCTAGTTGGGTTTTCAGTTTGATTGTATTATTAGTAATTTTTGCTATTAATGCCTTGTCTGTAAAATCTTTTGGTGAAACAGAATATTGGTTGGCTTTGATCAAGGTTATAACAGTTATTGTCTTTTTGATTGTAGGTTTATTAACAATTATTGGAATTATTGGGGGGCATGCAACATATTTAGAAAACTTCACTTATAAAAAGGCTCCTTTTGTTGGTGGTATTCCGGCAGTCTTAAGTGTATTCGTAGTTGCTGGATTTTCTTTCCAAGGAACAGAATTGATAGGTATTACAGCTGGTGAATCTGCAACTCCAGAAAAAAGTATTCCTAAGGCTATCAAGCAAGTATTTTGGAGAATCTTATTATTCTATATTCTAGCTATTTTTGTTATAGCTTGTTTGATTCCTTACACAAGTCCTAATTTATTGGGATCAGAAGCTACTGATATTGCTATTAGTCCATTTACTTTGGTCTTTAAACGTGCAGGATTGGCTTCTGCTGCCGCTGTGATGAATGCTGTTATTTTAACTTCTGTTATTTCAGCAGCAAATTCAGGAATGTATGCTTCCACAAGAATGCTATTTTCTTTGAGCTTGACTAAAGATGCACCTAGAATATTCTCACTCGTTAATAATCGTGGGATACCAATGCCAGCTTTATTAGGAACTACATTTGTTGCGTTACTAACATTTTTATCAAGTATTTTTGGTGATAAGATTTACACATTCTTGGTAAGTGCTAGTGGTTTAACAGGTTTTATAGCATGGGTAGGTATAGCCATTTCTCACTATCGTTTCCGTAGGGCATTTAAAAAACAAGGTCATGAACTTAGCGAATTACGTTACCATGCTAAGTGGTTCCCATTCGGTCCACTTTTAGCATTAGTATTATGTATCTTAGTAATTGTAGGCCAAGATTTGAAATCATTTGCTAATCTTGATTGGCAAGCTATAAGTGTTACTTACATGTCTGTACCGTTATTCTTGATTTTATACTGCTACTATAAGATAAAATATAAAACTAAAGTAATACCACTGGATGAAGTTGATTTAACACCTCATAAAGTAGAAAAATAATACTTGAATTTTATAATTCAATGTTTTAACATGTAGGTAAGTTAAACATCGGAGTTCGCCATAAGTAGGCAGTAAAGAGACATAGTGGTTGGTGGAAACTATGAGCCGAAACTCCAGCGTTCGTTGTATGGGCAGGTAATGCTGCACGGGAGATCGTTAAATCATTGAGTGTGATGGTTATTTACTGTCGAACTTGGGTGGTACCGCGTAAGAAGAAGTCCTTTCGTCCCAATTTTGGGGACGGGAGGGCTTTTTTTTTACGTCAAGATGTTAAAAAAATTTGGAGGACACAAAGATGCTAGATATTAAAGATATTCGATTAAATACAGAAGAATATAAACGTCGCTTGGGAACAAGAGGCGTAAAACCAGAAGAAATTGATGAATTAGTAGCTGAAGACAAGAAACGTAGAGAGTTACTTGTTGAAACTGAAAATTTAAAGAAAGAACGTAATGAAGTTTCTGAAGCTATTGCTCAAGCAAAACGAAATAAAGAAGATGCTAGTGAACAAATTCAAGCAATGCGCAAAGTTGGTACTAAGATCAAAGAACTTGATGAAAAACTAGCTAAAGTAGAAGAAAATGTAAAATCTATGGCTGCTCACTTGCCTAACTTACCAAATCCTACTATTCCAGTAGGACCAGATGAAGATTCAAATGTTGAACTTTATAAAGTAGGTACACCACGTAAATTTGATTTTGAACCTAAAGCACACTGGGATATTGGTGAAGACCTAGGAATTTTAGATTTCGATCGCGCAGCTAAAGTTTCTGGGGCAAGATTTGTTTTCTACAAAGGATTAGGAGCAAAACTTGAACGTGCGGTTTATAACTTTATGTTAGATGAACATGCTAAAGAAGGTTATACAGAAGTAATTCCTCCATATATTGTTAAAGCTAAATCAATGTATGGAACTGGCCAATTCCCTAAATTTAAGGATCAAGTATACCAAGTTAATGGGGAAGATATGACTTTAATTCCAACAGCTGAAGTACCTTTAACTAACTATTATCGTGAAGAAGTAATCCCAACAGAAGACTTACCAGTTTACTTTACAGCTTTATCACCATCCTTCCGCTCTGAAGCAGGAAGTGCAGGTCGAGATACTCGTGGCTTGATACGTATGCACCAATTTAATAAAGTTGAAATGGTTAAATATACTAAGCCAGAAGATTCATATAATGAATTGGAAAAAATGACAAAAAATGCTGGTAACATTATGGAAAAACTAGGATTACCATACCATGTAATTACTCTATCTACTGGAGATATGGGATTCAGTGCAGCTATGACACATGACTTAGAAGTATGGATGCCAGCACAAGATACTTATAGAGAAATCTCAAGCTGTTCTAATTGTGAAGATTTCCAAGCTAGAAGAGCAAGAATTCAATATCGTGATGAAAATGGTAAATTACAATATGTTCATACATTAAACGGCTCTGGTTTAGCTGTAGGTAGAACTGTAGCTGCTATTTTAGAAAACTACCAAAATGAAGATGGATCAGTAACAATTCCAGAAGCATTACGTCCATATATGCAAGGTTTAGAAGTTATCAAGAAAGAAAAATAATAATATTTAAAAGGGAGATGGTTAATTATTAGCCATCTCTCTTTTTAGGTGAATAAAGTTGACGAATATTATATGTTATAAAAATTTATAATAGAAATAAAAAACGAACGAAACAGAGAAAAAAGTAGTCATATTAATACATAAACGAAAATTTATTTTTTTATAAAAAAAACGTTGACGAAGGCGATGGTACTTGGTATTATATTACTTGTCGTTGAGATGACGGCAAATAAAAAATAATTTTTTGTTGACAAACAACTGAGGCTTTGATATGATGATAAAGCTGATGTCAAAATAGTCAGTAAAAAATAAATTTAAAAAGTTGTTGACAAATATATGGCGACTTGATATGATATGAAAGTTGTCAGTTGTTGATAA